>JAOABT010000660.1 GCA_026418215.1 Clostridia bacterium
TCCGTCAAAGGGCTGTGGCTCTGTAGAAGGCATTTATTGCAACCAAGCCCTAGCCAACATCATCTTCCAGTGCCAGGCCACGTGCGAATACGCCACAACGCACTTGAAACTCAGAAGTGACACAAGAGCCAGACGTGATCAGCTCATTGTTTTAAGGGACTGCGCGGATATTTGCGGTACCAACTGCAAATTTGTACCGAGAGGCTCAGCCTTCGACAGGCAGACCGTTGCAGTTTGTGCTTGTATCTGTGAAGCCTGCGCTAACGAATGCTCACGCTTTAACGACCCGTTATCACAGCAGTGCGCCAGAATATGCTGTCAATGTGCAAAAGCATGCAGAGCTTTTGTCAGAGGCACCTACTAAACCAATCATTAAATCAAATTTGTGAGGGAGCAGAGGCATGCTCCTTTTTTGTTGTTCTTTTTGTAAAGGGAGATATTTCAAGAAATAATCCTCGATGATATAATAAGGATACTATTTTATAGAAAAGCGAGGCGTTTCCATGAAGCAACACATTTCCATTGAGGATCTCAAAACCTTAACCGACGAGCAAAGCCACGCACTTTGTGACAATTGGCTGCCGGCCAAATATGATCTTGTTGCCGCCAAGGTATGCAAGGATGCAGAGAATGATGTTTATGACGACATTGAGTTTGCAGTTGGAGAGGTCATTCTTGGAAGAGGAACCGCCATCACCCTAAGACGCCTGAGGCTTATAGAGGAAAACGTCGCCGAAGAAGAGGGCGAGACGCTTGATGACGAAGAGGCGTTCGATCTTCCCGTTGCCGATGATTGGGACTATTTCAACAAGGAAGACTGTCTGCCATTATTGAATATTGGGCAGCTCATTGGCATGATACAGCAGACAAAAGCGGGGCAAGGCGGCTTCAAAATCGTTATTCCGCCCAGCAGCGAGGTTCTTTTTGACCAAGAGTACACGTTAGAGGACAAAATGGGCGAGCTCAATAGCGCAGAAAATCTCTGCGACTTATTGTGGGAACAGCTTAAAGCGTTGCTCTGAGGATTATGGGAACAACTAAAAGCTATTACGAGAACAGCTTCTAACATTGTTCAATGCGGAATGACTTAAATATTGCAATAATCAGCTGGTCTCTAGAGTATCTACAGACAAGCTGACAGAGCCATATTGACTACTTCGTTCTTTTTATAGTCTGTAAAATTGGATAAAATAGAAAATATTGAGAAGAAACCGAAAAGATACAATTCGGTTTCTTTCTTTTTTTCCATGGTTTTATGTGTCTTTTTCTTGTCATCATATTTTTGTCTTTGCTTTCGAATAATAAAAGTATCACAGAAACGGAGGTAGGACAAATGAACAACAAGCCAAAACCTGATGACAGAAGCGACAATGTTGAAAAAATTCAGTATAACATCAACCATACCATTCATAACATGGAGGCGGCTGAGGACACTATGGCCAGGACCGACAGCGAAAAGACCCGTAAAGAAGTCCAGGCTAAGAATGAGAGAAGAGAAGTGGCATTGGATGCTATGCGCAAGGAAATAAGAGACGAAGCGCGGGATAGAGAAAACGGATATAAATAGAAAAAAAGCCTCCTGGTTGAGTTAAACAAACAGGAGGCTTTTACTATGCTTTTTTATAGTATTCTTTTTTCAAGATATCATCAATGCTCAGCCATATAAAGAAGGCAAGCTTCCGGATAGCCTTCACCCATGGTTGCCTCAAGCATCTGGTGATATTTCTTATAATTTTTAAAAAGGGACTTTCTGTCCTGATTGGCTTTTTCCTCGAGAGCCTGTACAAGGCCCTGGTTGGATAAATAATCATAGATTTTGTTAGAACGGACAAGGAGCGGGGGAAGAGCATATTCTTCAATATCCCCCTCTTTGTAAGCAAATGCAGTCAGTTCTGCCAAGTAGCTCATTGAAAAAGAAGAATTCAACAAAACTATCCTTTGCACACTCATAGAGGGACTTCTGTCGAAGGTTATACAGATACCTTTTTTGGCATCGAAAAGCATATAATTAAGCTTTGGGCTGAAGCGTATAGGCATTTCAGGCTCAACATCAGCTATTTCTATCGTTTCAAGAATTACTGGCTTTTTGTTCTTAATTTTGCATAAGCAAATTGGCCCTGCCTTCTTGTTGCTGGAGGAATAAAAATAAGCTAAGAACAAATCTTTCGAAGCAGATTGGATGATGGCGGGAATGACTCCTAAAGGCCTGAAATCCTCAAGGTCTACAAGGATAGGGAGCCAGATACGTACTCGCAAGATAAGAATAAAAAAGCCACTTTCAAATTACTGAAAGTGGCTTCTTTTGGCGTGCCAGAGATGATTCGAACACCCGACCAACGGATTAGAAGTCCGTTGCTCTATCCAGCTGAGCTACTGGCACATGCTTGCGTGGTGACAGGCACCACGCTTAAGACTTTTACATTATACAAACGATAAATACTTTTGTCAAGCCATTATTTAAAAGAGTTTCAGGCTTATTAAACGCTTATTAAAACTATTAAAAATGAAATATGCAAACTTAATTGCAGTATAGGAGACTTGTCAAGAGCACTTAGGAAAGCTGCTGACTTAAGGCATTCACAGCCTTTTCAGAACCTTCACAAACTTCTTTCAAACAGCCTTCCTCGAAGGGTGAACGAAGCCCGGAAGTCTTCAGAAGGTCTGTAAAGACCATGGTTCCGCCTTTTTTGCTGAAGCTCAGATATTTCTCCCATGCGCTCTTGTAATCCTCGGTGAGGAGGTTTCTGAACTGAAGCGCGCAGGTCTGAGCCAAACAGTAGTCAATGTAATAGAAGGGCACACTGTAGATATGGGTCTGTGCCTGCCAGCGGCCGCCCTTACCGAAGAAGGGGTCGTTCTCATAATCAAGCTCAGGCTGATAGGTGCTTTCTATGCGCTTCCAGGTTGCTTTGCGCTCGTCGGGCGTCATATCGGGCTTCAAGTAAACCTCGTGCTGGTACTCATCAACCGCACAACCATAGGGAATGAACAAGAGTGCAGCGGCAAGATGCATATACTTGTATTCTTGGGTCTTTTCACCGAAGAAAAGGTTCATCCAGGGCATAGTGAAGAACTCCATGCTCATGGAGTGGACTTCGCAGGTTTCAAGAGTTGGGAATTGATATTCCGAGGGCACGATACCCTTGGAGAGATAACCATTAAGTGCATGACCCGCTTCATGGGTCAGAACATCGACGTCGCCGCTTGTGCCATTAAAGTTTGCGAAAATGAAAGGAGATTCAAAGTCGTGTATGAAGGTCATATAGCCGCCGGGAGCTTTTCCTTTGCGGCTCAAGCAGTCTAGGAGCTCATTGTCCAGCATAAAGCGGAAGAACTCGCTGGTTTCAGGGGATAACTCGTCATACATTTTTTTGCCCGCGGCGAAGATCTCCTCGGGTGTTCCGGTGGGTTTAGGATTTCCATCCTTGAAGAAAATTGTGTCGTCAATGAAGGTGGTCTTCTTCAAACCGAGCATCTGACGGCGCTTTTCATGAATTCTTACCGAAAGCGGTACAAGATGCTTCTTAACCTGCTCCCTGAAGGCCTGTACCTCAGTGGGCCCATAGGAGTTTCTCCCCATGCGGATATAGCCAAGCTCTACAAAGTTTTGGAAACCTAGCTTCTTGGCGATGCGGGTTCTGACCTTAACGAGCTTATCGTAAATCTCATCAAACTTTTCCTTATTGGATTCAAAGAACTCGGTACGCTTAGCAAAGGCACCCTTTCTGATTTCGCGGTCAGGGTTTTCCATGTATAAGCGCAATTGAGCCAGGTTCAACACCTTACCCTGGTACTCAAGCTGAGCGGAAGCCATAAGCTTGGTGTATTCGCTGACCAGCGCGTTTTCCTCCTGCAGATCTGGGATAATAACAGGATCAAAGGCCTTAAGCTCAAGCTCTGCATTTTTGAAGAGCAGTGCGCCGAGAGTCTTTTCAAGCTCGGGGCGATAGGGCGATTCGACAAGCGCTCTATAAAAATCAGATCTAAGGTTATCAATGAGAGGTGAATTCTGATCAAAAAACTCGCGTTCTTTATCATAGAATTCATCCTCAGTATTCATGGTGTTGCGAATGTGGGCGAGGGTTCCCATGGTTGCGAAGGTGTTGGCGTGCTTAGTAAAAGCCTTATGGGCTTCAAGCTGTTCCTCGGCACTTTTTGCGTTTTTGACCCTTTCAATAATAAGGTTGGCTTCCTTGGAGAAAGCCTCGACATCGGGTCTGTTGTAAATCATTTCTGAGAATTTCATCTCATCAACCCTTTCAATATGATAAAAGTCTCGAAAACTAAGGATAGTGCGAAAGACCCCACACTATCCTGTAG
>JAOABT010000036.1 GCA_026418215.1 Clostridia bacterium
ATTAGTCACCTACCACCAGGAGCTGATACCGACGCCGCTTCTCTTAAGCATATCGGCTTCTCGCCAGGGTGTTCCTTTCCCGACAGTTTTATCGATGATTGCGATGCTGCTGATCTTTGATGTTTTAAGGGAAGCCGGTACGCGTATGCCCATGCCTATAGGCCAGGCGGTCAACATCGTCGGCACGCTCGTCCTGGGGCAGGCAGCCGTCGAGGCTAAGCTGGTAAGCGCACCTGTTATTATCATTACAGCCCTGACAGGTATCTTGACGCTCTTGAATATCAGTCTCATCGGCCCCCTCATTATGCTCCGTTTCTTTCTTTTGTTTCTGGCCGGGTTCTATGGCATTTATGGGGTTATATTCGGGCTTATTATTGTCATTATCCATTTAATGAATATGAGATCCTTTGGTGTGCCCTATATGCTCAACACCACATCTCTTTTGAATCACAACGGGCAGGATATCTGGATCAGGGCGCCCTGGTGGACCATGACCCTAAGGCCCAAAATGATTGCTGCCCGGAATCAAGTCAGGCAAAAGAAACAGAAGATAAGGGGGAGAGAAGGGTGAAGAGACAGATAAAGCTTGATAAATTTAAAGCCTTCTTTCTGGCCATCCTTGTTTTTACTGAATCCATCTTGTTCACAGGCTGCTGGAATTACCGTGAAATAGATATGCTGGACATCGTGGCTGGCGTGGCCGTGGACAAGGGGAAGGATAAGCGCTTTTGCATTACTACTGAAGTGATAAGGCTTAAGGGTGGCAAGGATATACAACCTTTTTCACAGATTGTGAGCGCCGAGGGTGATACAATGTTTGATGCAGTTCGCAATCTCATAGCGATAACGGGGAAAAGGCTTTATTGGAGCCACGCCAAGGTCATCATCATCAGTGAGGAGCTGGCACGGGAGGGTGTTATTAAAGTCCTCGACTGGTACAGCCGGGATACTGAAACCCGTGCCGATGTGGATATTCTGATATCCAAGCAGCCCCAAGCTAAAGACATCTTTGCAGTCGGAGCGGAAAGCTTCGGTGAGGATATTATTTCCTTCGGACTCGACCGTATGCTGGAAAATGGAAAGAGCCTTTCAAAGGCACCTAAAACCGAGATATGGAAAATATTAAACAATATAGAGGGTGAGGGCATTTCAGCCATTACACCAACAGTATCCTATGCTGTGGTCAACGGGAAAAAGTCGCCGAATGTCATAGGATGCGCTGTATTTAAAGGAGAAAAGCTCATAGGCTTTTTAGATGCTGATGAAACAAAGGCTCTGCTTTTTGTCCAGGATCAAATCAAGGGCGGTATTCTCATTCAGACGGAAAGCTCAAAAGATGCATCTATTCCCCTGTCTCTCGAGATATTCAAGAACAAAACAAAGGTTAAGCCGCTTCTTGAGGGGGGGAAACCCAGCATGGAGGTTTCTATTGAGACCACTGTTGCCATAGATGAGCTGGAAGATGGCACGAATTTTATGGAAGAGAACAAGAAAAAGATACTTGAGAAGGATGCTGCCAAAACTCTGGAGGAGCAGATTACAAAGCTTGTACAAAAGGTTCAGAAACAGTTCGATTCAGATATTTTCGGGTTCGGAGCCAAAATAGAAATGGATAAACCTAAGGAATGGGAGAAGCTCAGAAACGATTGGGATAAGACCTTCAAGAGCCTGTCTGTTACAGTTAGCTCCAGTGTTCATGTGCGGAACAGCGCCATGCTGGCCGAGCCTTATAAGGTGGGAGATTAATGCTGCTTATTCCTTTTGTTGTGTTTTTATATGGCATTCTTGTGGTATACGAGATGCTTCCGCTATATAAACAAAAAATGTGGGCGGATTTCTGGGTGAATTTTGCTTTGAGTGTCTTGTCCCTGTTCATTGTGGTACTGCTCTGTCTGGGTGTCAAAATTCCAAGTCCTGAAACACCTATTCGCGCTATTATTACAGCTATATTCGGAAAGTAGGGAAGTCATGCATAAAGAGCAGATAACGTTAAAGGAAGGTATGTGCCTTTTCTTCCTTTTTACTGCGGGAAGTACACTTATAATGGGCACTGGAGGGGATGCCAAAAATGACGCCTGGCTTGCTGTACTGGCTGGGGCTTTGATGGCTCTTCCCGTGGTTGCCGTGTATGCCCGGCTTGTTTCCTTGTTTCCGGGCAGGGATTTGTTTGACATCCTTCTGATTGCCTTCGGTAAAGTAGGCGGGAGGGTTGTCATGCTGATATACATCTGGTATACCTTTCATCTTGGAAGTGTGGTTTTGCGTAACTATGGCGAATTCATCAACACGGTTTCTCTCCCTGAAACACCCATATTTGTATCGCTGTTTTTTTTAGGCATTGTATGTATTCTGGCCGCTCGCTCGGGTGTTGAGGTCATAGCCCGCTTTTCGGTTTTATTGGTTCCTATCATTATGCTAGTTATCGTTGTCGTTTTATTACTTGCCATTCCCACGCTTCACCCAGAAAACATCAAGCCTATCCTGGGTAAAGGGTTAATGCCTGTACTTAAAGGGGGCTTTTCCACCTTTACCTTTCCCTTTGCCGAAACAGTGGTCTTGCTGGGGGCTTTTTTTTCTCTGAAGCCCAAAACCTCAACAAAGGTTTATTTTTGGGGCCTGCTCTGCACTTCCATTCTGATTACTATTCTGACAACGAGGAACATCATGATATTGGGCAGTGGCATATCCAAGCTCTACTTTCCCTCCCACGTGGCAGTTAGTCGAATAACTGTAGGCGATTTTATCCAGAGAATTGAACTCACCGTTTCGGTTGTGTTTATCGTATGTGTCTTCGTGAAGGCTTCAGTGTGCTTGCTTGCAGCAAGCCGAGGGGTTGCCAGGTTTTTTAATCTCAAGGACTACCGCACGGTAGTGATCCAGATAGGGCTTCTCATGATCTATCTTTCACAATTTATTTACAATGATATTATGATTATGAGAATCTGGGCCTTCAAGATTTACCCCTATTACGCCTTGCCCATGCAGGTTTTCATACCCATTGCCCTGTGGATTACGGTCGAAGTTAAAAAGAAGAAGCTTTGTGCCGAAGGGGGAAGCGCTGCAAGCGGAGAGCGTGAGAGTTCTGACGGAAGTGAGCAGAGCGAGGGCTCTGGCGGGAGTGAGCAGAGCGAGAGTTCTGGCGGGAGCGGGCAGGGTAAGGATTCCGCTAAGGTTGTACAAGGCGAAAATCCTGATAAAAAAAGACAGCAAGGGCAAGACTCGCAAGGCTATAAAAACGCCGATGACACTGATAGCCAGGACGAAAGTAAGAGAAAAAATACAAAGGGAAAGCATCAGGAAGAATGATACTAAGAGGATAAAAACCTATTTCGCGCGGCTGTCAAAGTACAAGGTAAGCTGCTCGGCAAGGCTTCGGATGAAGGCGTGCCCTGCACTGCTTGAGGTAGATTGGGTAAAGGTTACCAGAATAAACGGATTTTTTGCATAAACAATGCCTGCATCGTTGTAAACACCCATTTCCGAGTTAGTGCCTGTTTTGTGGGCGATATAGTATTTTGGACGCACTCGTTTGACGCCAACCGGGATTCTTGTGTTGTAAATATTCCCGAGAAGCCCCTGGTTCAAGGCCTTCATGTACATATCGCTGTCCTTGTTCCTATAAACGTTATAGAGTATCAACCCAGCATCGCGCGGTGTAATTCTTGCACAGCGCTTTGGAGTGCCATAGCGCTTGACATTATTGCTTCTGCTGTAGCCAATGGCCCCTGACATTTCTCCATAAATCCTTGTATTGCAGATTCCCAGACGATTGAGAACCTCATTGCTTTTCTTGTTGCCAATCAATCGCAAAGTGGCATTGGAGTAATTGTTGTCGCTGTAGCTGATCATAGCTTTGATCATGTTAAGGAGCTTGAAACTCCGGCCTGTGACGGCATCCTTATATACTTTATTAATATCCAGCTCGCCTTTTCGAAGCATATCGCAGACAATGTAGCCTTGGAACAGCTTGACGACCGAGGCGCTGTTGAAATAGCCTTCCTTATGTTTGTCTTCCGGATCAATGCGTGTGAGATTCTCATTAATGCCAAAATACATTCCGGTTCTGAGGTCCATAATGAAAATGCCGTAGGTGGTTTTCATGCCAGAGGATTTAAAGGCCTTATTGATCATACGAACCAAATCATTGCGGAAATTTATGTAATCGATGTTTGAAGTATCGAGAGGCGGTAAGTCTAGAGCCAGAGGCCCATCCATGGGTGGAAGAACTGGCGGAGCCGGAGTTGGAGTGGGCATGGGGACGCCGGAAGTAGGGGCGGGTGTAATTGCCTGGCCGGTTGTAGCAGGCGCGGGTGTAATTGCCGGGCCGGTTGCAGCAGGCACTGGCGCAATAGCCGAGCCAGTTGTATTAGGAGCGGACGGTATAGGAACAGACGGGGTTGGAGCAGCTGGAGCTGGCGCGGCAGCGCCAGGAC
>JAOABT010000130.1 GCA_026418215.1 Clostridia bacterium
AGCCATGACTGTGGTCAGTCGCTCATCCCAGGGCTTGATTTCAATGCCTGGGAGCTCACCCTCAAGAAGCTTCATAAAGTCTCTTGTTTTGAGCTCGCGCTCTCCAACCGATCCATCCATATTCCTGGGAATGCCCACCACTATGGTTGTGCAGCTTAAGGTTCTTACCAGCTCCTTAATGCGTTCGACAGGTTTTTGGATATCCGTTCTCCATTTTATTGTCTCCAGCATTTGAGCCGTTAAACCCAAAGGGTCGCTGACCGCAAGGCCAATTCTGACATCACCATAGTCGATACATAATATGCGCATAAGATGCTCCATTTATAGCTTTAGGCAAATTGAGACAGGGATGGCGATCCCTGCCTCAATCATAACCCATCTGTTTTTAAAAAGCAATACTACAGAAGTTCTACCATGCCCTTTTCCCACATGTCGGGCGCCTGATAGCCCAAAAGGGTAACAACCGTAGCGGCGATATTGGCAAGACCATATTCGCCATCTTTTAAGCGATATTTCCCTTTGTTGACATTATCATACATGATGAACGGCACCTTATTAAGGGTGTGGCTGGTTTTAGCCTTGGGCTTGCCATTTTCATCCCGCTTAGCCTTACCGCTCTTCTTGTCGAGCTCGTACATTTCGTCGGCGTTGCCATGGTCAGCTGTGATAATCATCATGCCGCCCAAAGCGTCAATCACAGGTATCAGCCTTCCGAGGCAGAGGTCAACGGTCTCAACTGCGATTTTTGCAGCCTGGAAATTGCCGGTATGGCCAACCATGTCGCCATTTGCGAAATTGAGGCGGGCAAACTTATAGTTGCCTGTTTTAAGCATGTCAATCATCTTATCGGTGATTTCCGCAGCCTTCATCCAGGGTCTCTGCTCAAAGGGGATGATATCGGACGGAATCTCAATATAGGTTTCAAGGATCTCATCAAATTTGCCGGAGTTGTTTCCGTTCCAGAAGTAGGTCACATGGCCGAACTTCTGGGTTTCGGAGATGGCAAGCTGACTTACCCCGGTCTTGGCCAGGTATTCGCCCATAGTATGCTTGATGGAGGGCGGATTGACCAGATAACGGCTCGGAATATGGAGGTCGCCATCGTACTCGAGCATGCCCGCATAGGTGACCTTAGGCCATCTCTTACGGTCAAACTTTGAGAAATTCTCTTCCTCGAAGGCACGGCTGATTTCAATTGCGCGGTCACCACGGAAATTGAAGAATATGACGCTGTCGCCATCTTCAATGGTACCCACAGGCTTTCCGTTTTCAGCTATAACAAACGCCCCCAAATCCTGATCGATGGCACCGGTTTCTTTTCTTAAGGTTTCAATGGCCTCCTGAGCGGATGCAAACTGACGGCCTTCGCCCAACACATGGGTGTTCCAGCCGCGTTCGACCATGCCCCAGTTGGCTTCGTAGCGGTCCATGGTAATAAACATACGGCCGCCGCCGCTTGCAATCTTAACATCGAAGCTTGCGTCACGAAGGCTTGACAGGAATTCTTCAAAAGGAAGCACATAATCCAAAGCAGAGGTTTCGCCAACATCGCGGCCGTCGAGCAAGATGTGCACGCGTACAGTTTTGACGCCCTCATTCTTGGCCTGACGAATCATGGCTTTAAGGTGGTCGATATGGGAATGCACATTACCATCACTGAAAAGTCCAATAAAATGGAGTGTTGAGGCCTTTGAAATAGCGTTTTGACGGATTTCTCCCCAGCCCTTGGCCTGGAACATAGCGCCGGACTCAATGGCTTCGGTAACGAGCTTGGCGCCCTGAGCGAAGACCTGACCTGCACCGATGGCATTGTGTCCCACCTCGGAGTTTCCCATATCCTCATCGGAGGGCAGTCCTACGGCTGTTCCGTGAGCCTTGAGAAAAGTTGTGGGATATTCCTTCATAAGTTTATCAAGATTGGGCTTATAGGCACTATATACTGCATTTCCTTCAGTTGTCTCGGTGATTCCCACACCGTCCATGACAACCAGAAGGATAGGTCCTTCGCAGGGTATAAAACCATTCTTTTTCAGCATGTTAAATCCTTACCTTTCTTACCAGTTTGATCCCGTATACACAAAGCCCCCCGGTGAGAAACCGGAGGGCAGGTTGTTTGATTTTAGCCCTTAAGCATCGTGCTTGACGATCTTTTCAAAGGCATCGAGCTTGAGACTTGCGCCGCCAACGAGGCCGCCGTCAATGTTGGGCATCCCGAAGAGTGCCTTGGCATTGGCTGCGTTAACACTGCCGCCGTAAAGCACACGGGTCTTTTCAGCAACATCCTTGCCGTAGAGCTCAACCAGAAGCTGTCGGATGATAGCGCATACTTCCTCAGCCTGTTCATCGGTAGCGGTTTTGCCGGTTCCGATAGCCCAGATTGGCTCATAAGCGATTACAAGACGAGAAACCTCATCGGCGCTTAAGCCCAGAAGAGCCACCTTAAGCTGGTAGCGAACGTGCTCGGCGGTTACGCCCTGTTCTCGCTGGGTGAGGGACTCACCGCAGCAAACGATAGGCAGCATGCCTGCATCGAGAATTGCACGAGCCTTCTTGTTGATCATTTCGTTGGTTTCTCCGAAATATTCACGTCTTTCAGAGTGCCCGATAATCACGTAATCTACTCCAAGTTCCTTGAGCATAGCGCAGGAAACTTCGCCGGTGTAAGCGCCGTTGGCTTCCCAGTGGACATTCTGAGCTGCAACCTTGATGTTGGAGCCCTTAGCAGCTTCAACAACGCCGGGGATGCAAACGAAGGGAACGCCTACAACAACCTCAGCGGTTGCGCCGGTGGTTAAGCCCTTTAAACCGTTGATAAATTCAACAGCTTCCTTGGGGGTTTTATTCATTTTCCAGTTGCCTGCTGCCATGATAGTACGATTTGCCATTGTGTATTTCCGTCCTTTCAAACTTTCAAATAAAGGAGCTGCATGTCTTAATAGGATGGCCTTTTGGAGGTCATGCATTTCGCATTTCGCCCCCAACCGTTCCAATAAGACTTACTTCTTTTCGTTTAAAACAGCAATACCGGGCAGTTCCTTGCCTTCAAGGAATTCAAGGGAAGCGCCGCCACCGGTAGAGATGTGTGTGATCTTATCAGCAAAGCCAAGCTGCTCAACAGCTGCTGCAGAGTCGCCGCCGCCTACAATGGAGATTGCGCCGGAAGTAGCAAGAGCCTGAGCCACTGCCTTTGTACCAACTGCGAACTTTTCCATTTCGAAAACGCCCATAGGTCCGTTCCAAACAACTGTCTTGGCATTCTTAATAGCATCAGAGAAAATCTTGATGGTTTCAGGCCCGATATCGAGACCCATCCAGCCGTCAGGAATGGCATTGGAGGCGACTACCATGGAATCGGTATCAGCCTTGAATTCCTTACCAACAACATTATCTACGGGGAGAAGGAGGCTTACGCCCCTTGCCTTTGCCTTTTCAAGCAGACTGCTGGCAAGCTCAACCTTGTCCATTTCGCAGAGAGAGGTACCAACGCTGTGACCCATGGATTTGATGAAGGTATAGGCCCTGTCTCTTATA
>JAOABT010000132.1 GCA_026418215.1 Clostridia bacterium
ATGTGTATAAGAGACAGGTACGGCATTGATTTTGCGCTTGTTTCAAATGTCGAGGGAACGGAAGCCGACCATCACCAAAACCTGCTTCCCGCTCAAGAGCAAATAGACCAAATTGAAGTCAACCGCAGAGTTCTTGACCTAGTAAGTAAGAATCCCACAAAGCTAGGTGCTCAGCTCTGGCTGAAGCCTCATACAGAAGGTTTTAAACCTGAGGTTGAGGAGCTTATCAGTAAAAACAGAAACCTCATCTACAGCCTCAAGTTTCATCCCTATCATTCAAAGCTGTCCTTTGCAAGCCAAGAGGTAGCCCGCTATCTGGAGCTTGCTCGGAAATATGACCTGCCTGTTGTGACACATACAGCAGGGGATGAAGATTCGAGCCCGGACGCAGTCTATGAAGTCGCCAAGAGAAATCCGGACATCAATTTCGTCATGGTTCACATGGGTCTGGGAACGGATAATGAGCGGGCTATTGCGCTCATTTCAAAGCTTCCCAATCTCTATGGCGATACTACCTGGGTAAAGCCCGAGAAGGCCATGAAAGCGATCAAGGTGTGCGGGATTGACAAGATTGTGTTCGGTACCGACAACCCTATTGACGGGCTTGATACCTATAACCACGAATTTTATAAGGTATACCTCCACGAACTTAGAGACACGTTGGGTCAAGAGGATTACGACAAGCTCATGTACAAGAACGCAGTAAAGCTTTTTAAGCTCAAACTGGCATAGATCAATGGGCTCCTCCAAGGTGGGTTTTAAGTACATACAAGCTTGTGCACCTTCAAATTGAGGGGACAGTCCGGTCGTTATCGAGGCGATAGATGCTGGTTCATTAATAACGGGCCCATCTATCCATGATCTGAATAGAGGATCGGCTTTATTGGAAAGCCTATGAAAGAAAAGGGAAAACCCTTTTCTTTTTTTGTTTACAATAGGGCTAATACATGGAAGTAATTACCAGATAAATTAATTTGAAAAACGGGAGCGGAAACTAAAGATCCTTCGTCTAATAAGTGAAAGCAGCTAAGGGAAGGAGGTCACAGATGCATTTCCTTTCGGTACCAAAGGAAAATGAGGAAGTGGACAAGCTTGATAAAGAAAAAGAAATCCAGAGGCTCATGGATACTTTCGGCGATGATGTTCTGAGGACAGCCTATATGTTTCTCAAAAACAGGCAATCGGCTGAGGACGCTTTTCAGGAGGTGTTTGTAAAGGTCTACAACAAGCTGGAGAGCTTCAACCATGAGAGCAGCGAAAAAACCTGGCTTCTATCCATAACCATCAATGTTTGCAAGGACCTCCTTAAAAGCTCTTGGATAAAAAGAATCCTGCTGACCGATCAAATAAGCTCACGCAGAAGCGGCTCCGATATTGAGAGCAGGATTATTAAAAAGGATGAGAACAAAAGGCTGTTTGAAGAGGTTCTGTCATTACCCCCGGCCTTTAAGGAGGTCATTATATTGTTTTACTATCAAAGCTACGAC
>JAOABT010000172.1 GCA_026418215.1 Clostridia bacterium
ATGTGTATAAGAGACAGGTACCAAGGCCTTTGCCTTCAGGTTGAAAAAGCCCTCCTTGCTGTTGATAGCCGATATCACCTTGTCCTTAGAGATTTCCAGCACCATGGTGTCTGTCATATAGGAAATACCCATGCTATAAACCTGATCTATAAAGCGATAGGCGTATTCGGGGCCTGTCAGCTCCTCGCCAAAGACGTGAAGGCCAAAACCGTTATGTATGCACTGCTTAAGGATGCCTCCGAGTTCTTCCTCTCTTTCGAGAATCAGAATATCCTGTAAGCCTGCGTTTCTAGCCGAAATAGCCGCCGCAAGGCCTGCGGGACCACCTCCGATGACAACCAAATCCACTTCTCTCAAAGCTGATCCCTCCCTTGCTGTTTAGTCCTGCTAATTAATATTCTAGATTCGCCGCCTGCTTTTGTAATTTGGTCTATGGGAATCTCGAGCTCACGTGACAGGATTTCAAGGATGCGCGGCGAGCAAAAGCCGCCCTGACATCTGCCCATACCCGAGCGCGTGCGCCTCTTGACACCATCGAGCGTCGTTGCGCCGCAGGGCCTGTGAATACTTGCCACGACTTCCCCCTCCGTTATTTTTTCACATCGGCAAACAATACGGCCGAAGCGCGGCTCACGCCTGATCAGCTCATTTTTCTCTTCGGGAGAGAGACTGTGAAATCTGGGTATTCCTTTTCTTACCGGATTAAAGTGGTTCTTGGGCTTTATGGTTAAGCCGTTTTGTTCTAAAAGGCCAATGACATATTCGCCTATGGCTGGTGCACTGGAAAGTCCCGGGGATTCTATACCCGCCGCATGGATAAAGCGGGCATTGACCTGGGAGGGGGCAACGATAAAATCATCATCCGAAGGCCTTGCTCGAAGACCTGCAAAAGAGGTGATGACTTGATTGGAAGGTATACTCGGAACAGATTTCATTGCCTTTTGCAATACCACCCTCAGGCCAGCTTCAGAAGTGGCTAAATCCTCTTTATCCTCGATATCCTCGGCAGTAGGGCCTGCCAAAAGGTTCCCATCCACGGTTGGTGTCACCAGAATCCCCTTGCCTTTTGAGCTTGGTGCCTGGAACACGACCTTGTTGACCAGGGTTCCCTGGCTCTTGTCAAACAGCAGGTACTCCCCTTTGCGCGGTGTAATTATAAAGCTTGCGTCACCGGCTAAGTGCGCTATCGTATCCGCATAGAGGCCGGCAGCATTAATAATATAGCGGGACTCAAAGCTGTTATTCTGGGTCTTGATAGAAAAAGCTTCACCATTCCACTCAATACGCTGGACCTCTTGCTCAAGTCTCAGCTCCACACCGTTTTCCAAGGCATTCTCCATGGCCCCCAGCGTAAGCTCATAAGGACAAACAATTCCAGCCTCCCGGGCATATAAGACCTTGCTAATCTCTTTCGACAGCCCGGGCTCCAGGGATCTGGCCTCATCGCCTGAAAGGATGGACAAGCCGTTCACCCCGTTAGTAAGCCCTCGCTCGTAGAGCGCCCCCAGAACCTTTTCTTCCTCTTGATCAAAGGCCACAACAAAGGAGCCGATCTTCCTATAGGGTACGTCCAGTTCCCCACAAACACGCTCCATTAAACGATTCCCCTCAGCATTAAGCTTTGCCTTGAGAGTTCCGGGCTTGGCATCGTACCCGGCGTGGACAATGGCACTGTTGGCCTTCGTTGTGCCCATGGCAACATCTGAGCACCGCTCCAGAACCAATGCCTTCACCTCATAACGGGAAAGCTCCCGGGCCACAAAGGCCCCTGTCACACCTGCGCCAATAATCACGACATCATACATCATAATACCTCACAATACAAAAAGCCACATCAAAACAAAAGCTGAAAAGCTCTCGTTTTAATGTGACTCCAAATCTCCGCACATTAATGCTATCAAACTATTTTCATTATATCACGACAAGTCGTTTTCTACAATAAATAACGAACCGAAATTAGCGCATCGTACGTTTAGAGGCTCCAAAGCTCTTTTCGAGCTGTCGACACACCCATAGCACCTGCCTTTAGAATCTCTATGACTTCATCCTTGGATGTCACCAGGCCGCCGGCTATGACGGGCATCCGAAGCTGTTCAGCAAGCCTTCTGATGATGCGCGGCATAACCCCCGGCATCACCTCAACCATATCGGGGCCTGCGGCTTCGACGGTTTTTACAGCCGTCTCATAGGAAAGGCTGTCAACCAGAAAAAAGCGTTGTATGGCAAACAGCCCCCTTCCCTTGGCGTGCTTGATATGATTGGTTTTGGTACTGATAATGCCATCGGCCTGAACGGTTTCATGAAGGTAATCAATAGCCTTTTGGTCTCTTCCCAAGCCCTCAAGAAAATCCATGTGGATAAAGGCCGTTTTGCCTGCCGAATGAATTCTGTCAACCATAGGCTGAACATTAAAGATGTCGGCTTGCAGTAAAAAAACCGTTTGCACCTGGCTGCATAGTGCATGAGCAAGGTCTTCTTCATGCCTCACCGCAGCAATAACCGGATGGCTTTCAATATGATCAAGGATTCTCTCGTGCTCCATTTTCACAACCTCTTTCTTCGGCTATAAGGCTATGATAGCACAAAAGAATCCTAGGGAAACGAAAAAGATGACTTTTAAAGCTTAAATTGTATATTACTTGTGATAACCATAACTCACGCAATATGCTTATTAGGCCTCTTAACCCACAGTTCCGAAAATGCCGGGTTATAGCACTCATTCTGCGAGTTGTCATTAAGCTTGCCGCTCGATGCCACTATCTGTTCGTGCAAAGTTGAAATGATTGACCTTAATCCGTTTATTCGACCTTAATCCGGACAGGTGCGGCTTCAAAGGCCATGCAGCTAACCTTCACGGTGACATCGCCGGGCGTGCCGTTGGTTTCAACCCAGAAACCCGTTGAACCACCTGTCAGAACTAATTCTGATGGGCCTAAAAGTCGAGCGGGGCCCGTGACGATAGCCTTGGCAACAGCTTTAATAAACGGCAGCGGACGGTGATATTGGTCGGTTAGCTTGACTACAAGCCTGGTAGCATCCTTCTCGCCAGCCGTGAGTACCGCGTCATCGGCTATGACAGATAAATGAGCGGGTATCGGATTCTTGGCCATTTTAACGGTTTTGGCCAGCCTGTTTCCGACATAGCCCTTTATCGTGCCGTCCTCCCACTTCATGCCCCATTCTCCCAGCTTTTCAATGGGTATCACGGACCAGTCAATAACAAAAGGCGGGTAAGGAAGATGGCTGAAGGCCTCCGATTTTTTGGAAACCGTAATGGCAGGATATTCGCCGAATTGAATCGTGATGCTGTCGCAATTGGTTAAGACAACAAGAGGAAGCACACCGCCGATGCTCCTCTCACCACGCGCCCAATAAGTAACGGGTTCCAGTACCACTTCCACCTCGGGAGAAACCTGTGACGCGTAGGCATAGGCTGCAAACTTCGGAATGCGGAACATATCCATGACACCATGGTGGCAGATGCGATCCCCAGAGCCGAAGTCCTTATGGGTGTTGTAGTCAAAGGCGCACCAGGCAATGGCCCCGGAGATATGGCCATCGGCATAGGACGCTTCTTGAACCCTCAAGTGCCTGAGAACATGCTCCATTTGCCTTTCTTCATGATCATCCTTTTTGGTGGGATACATATGCCCGTTGTATTCGGTGACCATGTAGGGAACCTCCTCGGAAAGTCCCGTAACAGCCTTTTGATCCCTCAAAGCCTCGTTGTCACCCTTATGGATGAAATCATTCATGGTGTAGACATCTTCAAGAAGATGGCTCTTCTCGATATAGCGGACGCCTCCGGTCTGCCTTGTGGTATCGAGCTTATGAGCAAGCTCATTGGTTGCCTGATAAAAGGCATCGTCATCCTGTGATTCATTGATGCGAATGCCCCAAAGGATAATGGCTGTCTCTTATACACA
>JAOABT010000177.1 GCA_026418215.1 Clostridia bacterium
TGAGGAGGGTGAAATCTTCGGCTTTATCGGGCCCAATGGTGCCGGAAAGTCCACGACCATCAGGACACTTTTAGCGTTGATTTATCCTTCAAGCGGTACAGCCACTATCTTTGGCAAGGATTGCATCCGTGATGCGCCTGAAATAGCGAGAGAAATCGGGTATCTGCCCTCGGAGGTTTTCTATTACGACAACATGAAGGTCATGGACCTTCTTAAATATTCAGCCAGCTTCTACAAAAAGGATTGCACGAAGCGTATCAAGGAGCTTGCTGAGATCATGAGCCTCGACCTGAATAAAAAGATCGATGACCTCTCCCTTGGCAACAAGAAAAAGGTGGGCATTGTTCAGGGCCTTCTTCATGAGCCAAAGCTCATTATTCTGGATGAGCCGACGAGCGGTCTCGATCCCTTGATGCAGCAGAAGTTCTTCGATCTCCTGCTCGAAGAGAATAAGCGAGGCGCTACCATTCTGTTCTCGTCCCATATTTTAAGCGAGGTACAGCGGCTTTGCAACCGCGTTGCCATTATTAAGGAAGGTAAAATCATCAAGCTCGAGAAGATGAGTGCTCTTACCGAGGATAACTACAAAAAGATAAAGGTTGAAGCCAAGGATAATACACAAAAAGGGCATTTTAACCTGCATGGCGTCAGTAACCTCACCCAGGAGAATAAAACCATCAGCTTCCTTTTTAAAGGGAATCTTAATGACATCATGAAAAAACTCTCCGAGGTCAACATCAAGAATGTATGGATAGAGGAACCCAGTCTTGAGGAAATCTTCATGCACTACTACGAGAAGGAGGGCTGAGGCCATGACAATCTATAAGCACGAGCTTCGGGCCAATATAAGGTCTACAGTCACCTGGACGCTTTCCCTGATGGCCATTGCAGTTTTCTTCCTTCTGGTTTACCCCACCTATGCCGTTGGCGAGGTCGAAATGAGAAAGCTCTTTGCAGGCTTTCCGCCTGCGCTCTTAAGCGCCTTAAACCTCAATGTCGGCTTGTTGTTCTCAGTCGTCGGGTTTTATGCCTTTATCTTCACCTACATCATGCTTTGTGGCTCTATTCAGGCTATGATACTGGGAACGACATTAATTGCCAAGGAGTTTAACCGGAAAACAGCAGATTTCCTATTCACCAAACCCGTTGCGCGCGTCAGCGTGATCACGCAGAAGCTTTTAGCCGGAGTGACGCTGCTCCTTGTGACCGATGTTGTTGTAATAGGTACGGCCTATATCACCGCCTCAGCAGTGAGTAAAACTCCTTGGGATGCCAAGCCCTTCTTCATGATTTCATGCTCGCTGTTTTTTGTTGAGATGATGTTCTATGCTCTAGGTGTTTTAATCGCAGTTATCAAGCAGCGGCTTAAGCCTATTCTGGGCGTTTCCTTGGGAACCGTGTTCGGCTTCTTTGTCATTGGCATGCTGGGGGCCGTTTTAAAGGACCAAAATGTCAGATACATTGTGCCCTTCCAGTATTATGATCCCATGAAGCTAGTGCTGAAGCCCACGTACGAGACCACCTTTGTCATTATCAACGCGGTCTTTGTCCTTGGAGCTATTACTGCCAGCTACCTTATTTACACCAAAAAGGATATTCATTCGGTTTAACGAAAGAACACGGTAAAGGAGGTCATGAGCCTTGAATATCTATCTGAGAGAAATGAAAGCCTATCGAAAGTCTTTGTTGTTCTGGTGCCTCGGTATCCTGTTCATGGTTGGCGCCGGACTAGGTAAATATGCAGCCTTTAATAGCAGCGACAAGCAGATCTATCAACTGCTTGACAGCATGCCAAAGCCTGTTTTGGCCATGTTTGGCATGGTGGGTATCGATATTAGCACAGCCAGCGGGTTTTATGGCATTATCTATGTCATGCTCCTCATCATGGGGTCTATCCACGCAGCCATGCTGGGAGCCAGTATTATCTCAAAGGAGGAAAGGGATAAGACATCGGAATTCCTTTTCGTAAAGCCTGTTTCAAGAGTAAAGATTATTACCTCGAAAATACTGGCGGCACTTACCCAGGTAGTCATCTTTAACGTTGCCACGCTTGTAAGTTCTATCGGCGTAGGTATGAAGGTGGCACAGGACCCTGATCTTACGCGCGATATCGTAGTTTTATGCGGTACACTCTTCATCATTCAGGTTATTTTCCTCTTTGTGGGCACAGCCATGGCCTCAATAACCAAGAAGCCCGCCGCGTCGGCCGGAGCCGCTACAACCATTGTGCTTGTGACTTATTTTCTTTCGGTCCTCATCGACCTTACCGATAAGCTGAGCTTCCTCAAGTATTTCACGCCCTACAAGTATTTTGAGGCAAAAGCCATCATCCATGGCGGAAGCCTCGAAACGGTTTATGTTTTGATTTCGGGTGTACTGGTCATTGTCTTTGTTGGGGTAACCTACACGTTCTTCCCGAGGCGTGACCTGGCTATCTGAGGCTTATGATAAGGTGCGGTATCAGAATTCAATAAACCGACCTTCTTCGATGGCCAGGGTCGTCTGAGTGTGCCTGTTAGCGCAAACACACCTCGAGCGTCTAACAATTAATATGATGAAAGGGCACCCATGCCGACTAAGCATGGGTGCCCTTTTGTTTATGGCTTCAATACTAAAACTTGTAGCATGTCCAACGTAATTGCCAGCCTGGAACAAGGTGTGGCGGTGACAGGCTGCAAGTTGACTTTATCAAATAGCCCAATTAACCAAAAGTTAGCGGGCAAAAACAGAAAGCGTATGAATAAAACGCTTTCATAAAGAATGCTGAGTTGATATTGTTCAATAGCTTGTTCAAGCAACTTCAATCCGTCATGTTCACTGCATCATCAATGGCTTTTAGCTCGTCCTTTGTAAAATCCAGGTGCTTGATGCAGCTGACATTATCCTCTATTTGAGTTGTCTTGCTGGCACCGATTAAGACAGAGGCTACCTTGCCTTCGCGGAGCACCCAGGAAAGAGACATCTGCGCCAGCGTCTGTCCCCGGCTTGCCGCCAGATCATTAAGACGCGTCACCATTTTCATCTGCTGCTCGGTAATCTTGGACCTGGTGAGGAAGGGGGAGACACCGCGCCCGACGCGGGAATCCTCGGGTACGCCCTCGAGATAACGGTTGGTGAGCATACCTTGTGCCAGGGGGCTGAAGGCAATAAGGCCAATGCCGATTTCCTCGGCATAGTCTTTCAGGCCATCCTTCTCAATCCAGCGATTCAAAATGGAATAGCTCGGTTGATGGATGACAAAGGGCGTACGCAGCTCCTTCAGGATGCTGTAGGCCTCTTTGGTCTGCTCTCTATTGTAATTTGAAATGCCCACGTAAAGCGCCTTGCCTTGTCTCACAGCGCTGTCCAGCGCCAGCATGCTTTCTTCGATGGGAGTATCGGAGTCAGGACGGTGATGGTAGA
Source organism: Clostridia bacterium (assembly GCA_026418215.1). Lineage (GTDB taxonomy): Bacteria > Bacillota > Clostridia > DSM-8532 > DSM-8532 > DTU059. The sequence continues at coordinate 3,403 of JAOABT010000177.1, forward strand.
AGATATCGACATATTCAAGCCCCATGCGGCTAAGGCTCTGATCAAGGCTCGAAAGCAGGTGCTTACGCGAACCAAAGTCACCATAGGGGCCTTCCCACATGTCGTACCCCGCCTTGGTGGAGATAATAAGCTCATCGCGGTAGGAAGAAAGCTCTTCCTTTAAAATCCTGCCAAAGTTTTTCTCCGCAGATCCGGGAGGAGGGCCATAATTATTGGCCAGGTCGAAATGCGTAATTCCGAGATCAAAGGCTTTAGTGACGAGACTTTTCATATTGGCCATGGTATCCACATCGCCAAAATTGTGCCAAAGGCCCAGCGACACAGCGGGAAGCTTTAAACCGCTTTTACCCAATCGGTTGTATTTCATGGTTTCATAGCGCGACGCGTTGGCTGTATGCATGTTTTCATCCCCTTTTTCGTACTTCCTACACATTATAGTCCAGGGTCTCGAGATTAAACATTCACGGGCTTGTCATCTTTTGCAAAACCTTTGCATAAAAAAACCTCCCGAATAGGAGGTTCTGATGTATTTAACGTTATAAAGCTCGTTCAGGCGCTTTGCTCCTTTCTTCTAACGAACTTGGAGCAGGCCTTCTTCTGGCTTCCGTCACATTTACGCACAGAGAACATGTCGCAAACACCATAAGTCGGAATGGTGGCGTGTGTATGGAAAACAAAAAACTCACATTCAGAGCAGTGCAATACTTCCGCCTTTTTGAGGTCATCCCTGATAAAGTACCTGTGGGAGGAGCAGCAGTAGTCAGCCGAGACTACCCCTTTTTCCCGGCACAGCAAATCCTTCGTAAACCCTACAGAAGTGCTTTTGAGGCAGTTGTTGCAGGATTTCTGAACAGACTCCGCCGAAGGCTTGGGTTTGACTCTATCCTTAAGGTTCTGCGCCTTGCTTTTCATTTAAAGGGCTTCCGCCTTTCAAGACTTCCTTTTTAATCGAGTATAGCATATTGCCCAAAAATGAGCCCTGCTTTAGCAGAATAAACTAAAAGTTATGTATTACCCGAAGAGAAATTCATACAGAATCATAAGGTTAAAGATTTCATATTGTCTTTATAAAAACCATTCGGGTATAATGATTTAAAAGGACTTCGGGGTGAATGCGCATGACTAAGATGTACAGAATCAGATACATACCCGCTGAGACCGTAGACTTATCCTCCGATACGCTGCTTTATCGGGATGAAAAGTACCTCATTACGGAATGGAAGCCTATCAAGCCCAGAGAGGACATCGCCTTCGGAATTTCCTGCGTCTTTCTTGATAAAGGCTGGAAGATCAGCGGTATCATGGGCAGGGACAAAACCTTTAAATACTGGTACTGCGATATTATTGACATAGACTATCATAAGGAAAACGATTCCTACTATCTCTACGATTTGTTAACGGATGTTCGCGTTATGGCAGACGGCCGGGTCGAGGTTTTGGACCTTGATGAACTGGCGGCAGCCTTTGAGGAAGGTCTCATTACCAATCAACAGCTCACTCTGTCGCTCAAACGGAGCAGCAGTCTTCTGAATTTTATCTACACGCTGGATTTACCATCACATGTTCTAAATATTATCCGTGAAAAAACGGGTTGGGAGTGCAAGCCATGACCCTGGACATGACAGACTATATCAATGCGCGTAAGCAAGGTCTAAAGGAATACTCCAGCTACATATCCCAAGGGCGAAACGGTTATTTGCCCTTTTTGGACGGTATCCTCAAGAATATTGATATTATTTCCGAAGTGGATATGGGGATTGTTGACATCCCCCTAAGGAAAATAAGAGGAACCTATACT
>JAOABT010000180.1 GCA_026418215.1 Clostridia bacterium
GAGGCCCTTAGCTGCTCCATGGTAATACCGGTCAGTTTGGAGACAAAGGGATTGATCTCGGTAAAAACCGATGGTTTGATGTAGCGGCTGAAGTAGGCTATCGTATGAAGGCCGGCATCAAGCTTGACAGCTCCGATCTGAATAATCTCAAAAAGGTTGTGAGAAGACGCTTCCTGAGCGTCTTTGCTGTTGACAGCCCCAAAGTTCTGATTGAACTCCAAATCGAAAATGATATATTCCATGAAAGGCTCCATACTCCTGTGGGCTCGCTGACCCTTTGATTCTTATACTATTCCCTTACATAGAAAGATTGAACCAGAACGCTATGCGGGCATAGCACTTGCACGAGCAACAAATCTTCCAGCCTATCTCAACAACCTAGTTGCCGAATCCCGGCAGGGCGCCGGAGTCTCCTTCCCTGAAACCATGATGCCCACCGTGTCCCCTGTTCTGCGGCAAAGATTTATCCTGTGGCAGCTCACCACTGATCAGCGCCTTAGAAAGCGCGTTGTTAACGGCATTAATGATACCTATGGACGTGAAGGTAGCGCCTGAAACGGTATCAACATCGGTTGCCTGCGCGTCTATGATCTCCTGGGGAATGACCTCGATAGGTGTGGAATAGAAGCGGGCGTTTACTTCGTGATGCTCAAGTATCGTAATACCCACGATCTTGTTATCCTTTATGTCGACGCTTACCTTTAATCCGGGCTGGTAGCCGGTGGCTTCGCCTTCATATGTTCCATCCTTGAGTTGGAGGTTTTGGGAAGTCGTGATGAGAGAAGGGTCAACCTTAACGGAGCTGCCAGATTTTAAGGTGCTTCCGCCCAAGAGATTGAAAACCTGAATGCCCCCAACGTCGATAACATGCCATACGATAGTTGCAATAAATAGTACGGTAAGCACCCTGTGATAATGCATCCAGCCCTTCAATTTGGACAGGTGCTTTCGGACCATCCAATTAATACCCAGAAGTATCGAGACCACCCATGAAACCGTACCCAGATTCAAGCTCCAGACCTTCTGTGAGGAGAAAAGCCCATGGAAGAGTCCGGTGAGGATAAGTAAGACGCCCAGGGGCTTATGATACTTTCTCAAGACCCGGTTGATGGCATTTGTCAGTTTGCCAAGCTTGCCACTTTTTATCGCTAATCGCAGCACATAAATGATACTTAAGAGCACTGTCAAGAATACAGATATCCATGCAAAGCCGATATTGAGCCATCGGTTCATTAAATTGTCCTCCTGCCTGTGACGAAATCTTTTGATTACCTTAAATCCTATAGGAGGTTCCTTAAATGAATCTTAAACGTTGCATATTAGCATCAAGAGCCACTATTCGGCACCAGCAGCCTTTATTTGGCATCATGTGTTCGTTTTAGCTGCGAAGGTTTCTCCATAGCAAATGCAAGTGGGTAATACTTTGGGATTTATCACCGCTCATATAGAACGGGGAGTAGTGTGCGAAGTACATGTTACATTCCCTTACTCATAGGGTAAACTATCAGATAAGCCCCTTCCCTTTGCTTTGATTCAGAGAATAGTGAGGTTTAGAGTCACTGAAAACCTTGAGCTTGCCAAAGCAAAAGCGAAGCCCAAGCTCTCAAAGAAGGAAGAATAGCTCATGTGAGCGAGATGAGATATGGAAGACAGGTGTGCACCCGGCATGCCTGTTTTTTATTTTTGCTATTTAAGGCAGGCTTAAGGTTTCATGGTTAAGATTGGTTCATGCCTTGGATGACCCAATGTTCAAGGCGAATAAGTACAGGATGGAGAAGATGCTATGAGTATGAGGTTCAATAGATCCAAGCTTGCCGCGGTTGTACTGAGTGCTTTCCTGTTGACATCATGCGGTAACGCGGCCGTTCAAAATAGTGCGGCAGGTGCAACAGAAACACCAAAAACCACTGCAGCGACTGGAACCAGCAGTACATCTCAGTCTGCAATAATTCTTACCAGCGACATGGTGGCGTACAATGCCAAGGATGCCTATTCTGATTGGAAAAATGAAGATCCCAACGCTATTGTATTCGACGGTAATTCTGCAACTGTAAGCGGAACAGGTGCCAAGGCTGAAGGCAGTAAAATAACCATTACCGAAGCCGGTGTTTATGTCCTAAGCGGGGCATCCGATAATGGGCAGATTATAGTTGATGTCGCTCAAAAGGGAGATGTCAAGCTCGTTTTCAATGGACTTACGCTTAAGAACAGCGAGACCTCGCCTATTGACGTGAAAAATGCAGGTAAAACCATCATTTCATTACCCGAGGGCACAGAGAATACCTTAACCGATGGCAGTGCTGCAGCTGAATCCAATACAAGCTCTGATGAGCCAACAGCGGCCATCTTCAGTAAAGACAGCCTTACCGTGAACGGTTCGGGTAAGCTGACTGTTTATTCCGTCAACAAAGACGGCATCACAAGCCATGACAATTTGAAGATCACCGGAGGTATCCTGGACATTACTGCGGGTGACGATGGCCTTGTTGGGAAGGATATGGTTGCCGTAAAGGACGGCAGCATAACGATTGAATCTCAGGGAGACGGTATCAAAACCACCAACGATAAGGATACAACAAAAGGCTTCATTGTACTTGAAGGCGGGACCTTCAAGATCAACGCAGGAGCTGACGGCATTCAATCAGAGGTATCCACTCTGATCACAGGCGGGGACTTTACCATCACGACCGGCGGAGGAAGTGCCAACGCACCGGTTAAGGTCAATAACGACAGGGGTCCTATGGGTAACCGGAATCAAGATACAGCTTCAACATTAGCGACACCTTCCGCAACAGCATCAACAACGGATGAGAAAAGCAGTAAGAAGGCTTTAAAGGCAGCTTCGGATATTTCCATTACAGGCGGCACCTTTGTGATAGACGCTTCAGACGATGCGGTCCACAGCAATAATAGTGTTCATATCTCCGGCGGCACCTTAACAGCGAATACCGGTGACGATGGTATCCATGCTGATGCAGCTATCTTTATATCAAATGGTAAGATTGATATCCAAAAGAGCTATGAGGGTATTGAAAGTACGGATATCACCGTGTCAGGCGGCGAAATTCATATGGTCACGAGCGACGACGGCTTCAACGGCTCGGGCGGAAATGACGGTTCCTCGGCCAACGGACCGGGTCAGGATAATTTCAGTGCCGGCAATCAATTGCTCACAATCGAGGGTGGTATGATTTATGTGAATGCGCAGGGCGATGGCCTTGATTCCAACGGCTCCATCAAAATGACCGGCGGTCAGGTGTTTGTGAGCGGTCCGACAGCAAATGACAATGGTGCCGTGGATTATAACGGCACATACGAAATGAGCGGCGGTATCCTGGTGGCAGCAGGAAGCTCAGGTATGGCCGAAGCGCCCTCGGAGGACTCCACTCAAAACGCCCTGCTGATGTATTACCCTGATGTTCAGAAGGCGGGTACGCTCATTCATCTTGAGGACAATGCAGGCAAGACCCTTGTGACATTCGCTCCGGAAAAGGATTATCAGTCTGTTATCATTAGTACCCCCGATATCAAAAAGAATACAGCCTATACGCTGTACTCCGGCGGAACTGCGACTGGCGAGGCCGTTGGCGGTAATTATACCCATGGAACCTATAAAGACGGAACGAAGGTTGTTAGCTTTACGCTTAAGGACAATGTATCCTACCTGGATCAAGCAGGCCTTACTACAAAGCAAGGCTTCGGCCCCGGGGGAGGCGGAGGCAGGGGCATGGGCCACGGTGGAAGAATGGCTCCGCCCAATGGCAATATGCCTTAAGCAGTCAGGCTGTTTAATGAGATGATATATCTATAATGATTTTGGTGCTAAGAGAGGGGTGACGCTAATACTCAATGATGAACTAATACCACTCAATTAAAGCAAAGCTTGACAGCGATAAGAAAGTGCGTTTTTCAAACTAAAAGCGTCCTGCCGGGTATTACTCGGACAGGGCGCTTTCGTATTTCGTCTATGGTCTTTGCTAAATAATTGTGCTTAAGAAGGCTGAAAGAGCATCTTTTGATCAACGCAGCAATGTGCTTTTTTAAGCGAACGAAACCGCAGCAGCAACGTTTATTCTCAAAGCCAACGTGATATTAACTGAATCCGCTTTAAACAATGGACCGATTCGCGCAGGTCGAAGAAAAAGATTCAAGGCCTTCAGCTGGGAATCGCAATCAGCTTTTTCAGAGAGAAAGCTTTCGCTTAAAGTTTTCAACAGGCTCATAATGGCCTTTTCCCTGCACGCTATCGGTGTAGATAGCCTTGGCAGGGCACAAATTAAAGCATGCCCAGCAGCCAAAGCACTTGGAGGAGTCAAAAACAGGGTCAGGGCTTAAAGAGACGGCCTCATAGGGACAAACCTTTTCACAGAGGCCGCAGGCTGAACAAAGAGACTTATCACAATGGGGAGCGCCCATTTCCTCCCGGGCTTTCGTGCGGACCGCGTAGGGCAAGGCCATGTCACTTTCTGAAAGCTTAACCTGGAACTCGGGAACTTCTGCGCCGTTTTGAAGCCTCTCTAGCTTCGAATAGAGGTCAGCTGTAAAGCTTTTAAAGGCATCAAGAGCCTCTTCACCGGGATCACTGGCGTTATTCCAACCAGCAGCGAGTGCCGGTGGGTAGTTAACAGGGGTAACCAGGGAATGGCCGGCCACGACATGGAAGCCTCTCGATTTAACCCAATCCTTAAGAATCAGCAGGGTCTTGCCGCTTTCGCCCGCATGGGTGTTCAAAACAAAGGCAGGCGTGGTTCCTTTTTGCTTCTCAATAGCTTCAGCAAACTGCTGGACCTTCTGAGGCGGGCCCCAAAAATCGGTGTAGGTCAGTAACCCAAAGACCCCGTATTCTGAAAGGTTGGGTGTCTTTCTCAAGGAGATATCATGCAAATCCCATTCAACGTTATTAACTTTGGCTGCAATGGCCTCAGCGACCAGCTTTGTATTACCGGTGGTCGAAAAGTAACAGATTAAACCCTTCATATCAAAACCTCATTTGCGATTGAATTATTGGTGCAATTCAAGTATAGTTTTAAAGGAGATGTATCCACAAGTACTTACATTTTTGTATAATAGTATCCTTTAGGAAACTATGAAGGAGCGCAGGTATGAACATACAGAGCATGACTGAAGCCAACTGCCCGGTGGAATTAACCCTGGCGGTTATCGGGGGAAAATGGAAGGTGTTGATTCTCTGGCACCTTTACGATGAAGGTACAAAACGGTTTGGGGAGCTTAAAAACGTGCTCCAGGGCATTACACAGAAGATGCTCATTCAGCAGCTCAAGGAGCTGGAGCGGGATGGACTCATTCACCGCGAGGTCTACCAGCAAGTGCCGCCCAAAGTGGAGTATTCTCTCACGGAACGCGGCAGAAGCCTTAAGGCTATTCTTGATGCCATGTGTCATTGGGGCAACGACTATGCCAGAGAGATGAAAATTTGGCCGAAAGAAGCATAGCAGCTGTACACCATCATCAAAGTTCTAAATCGCCATGAGATAGGAAGAAGCATGAATTTATTATCAGCTGAAAATATAACCAAAAGCTATAGCGAGAAAACGCTATTAAATGGGCTGTCCTTGGGCATTGACAGCTCGGACCGGATAGGTGTCATTGGAGTCAACGGCTGCGGGAAGTCTACTTTTTTAAAGATTCTTGCCGGGGCTGAAAAGGCCGATGAAGGCAAGATTACGCGCGTCAATGACATGACGGTTGAATACCTGCCGCAGAATCCTGAGTTTTTCCATGAAGCCACGGTTCTTGAACAGGTCTTTAAAGGAACAACCCCTCTGATGAGGCTCATCCGTGATTATGAAGCCGTTGTCCAAAGAATTGAGCTGGAGCCCGAGAATGTCAGCCTGCAAAAGCAAATGAACGAGCTGGGTCACAGGATGGATGCTTTGGATGGGTGGAGGGCCGAAAGCGACGCTAAAGCTATCTTGACCAAGCTTGGCATACATGACTTTAACGCCAAGGTCGGGCAGCTCTCGGGCGGTCAGAGAAAGAGGGTGGCCATGGCCGCCGCACTTATTAATCCGGCTGACCTTTTAATTCTCGATGAGCCTACCAACCATATTGACAACCAGACCGTCGACTGGCTCGAGGAATTCATCAACAAGCGGAAGGGCGCCCTTTTAATGGTCACCCATGACCGCTATTTCTTAGACCGCGTGGCCAACCGCATTATAGAATTGGATCGCGGCAATTTGTACAGCTACTCAGGGAATTACAGTGTGTTCCTTGAGAAAAAGCTTGAAAGGGAAGAAATGGAGCGGGTCTCCGAGCAGAAACGTCAGAACCTTCTGCGCCGGGAGCTTGAATGGATTAAAAGGGGAGCCAAGGCTCGAACCACCAAGCAAAAGGCACGAATTGACCGGTTTGATAAGCTTCAGAGCGTTGAAACCGAGGCTGCACCCGATAAGGTTGAAATTTTCGCGGCCTCAAGCCGATTGGGCAAAAAAGTCATAGAAATAGACAGTATCTCCAAAGGCTATGGCCAAAGGCAGCTTATTAAGGAATTTTCCTACAACGTGCAAAGAGATGACCGTGTGGGCATCATAGGCCCCAACGGAAGCGGCAAGTCCACCCTGTTGAAAATAATAGCAGGCTCGCTGCAGCCGGATAAAGGCTCCATTGATGTGGGTCAGACCGTGAAAATTGCGTTTTTCTCCCAGGAAAACGAGGGCATGAATGAGCAGCTCAGGGTGATTGACTATATTCGCGAAACAGCCGAGTATTTAGAAACCGAAGACGGAACCTTGTCGGCCTCGCAAATGCTCGAACGCTTCCTGTTTCCCCCTTCCGTTCAATGGACGCCCATCGCCAAGCTGTCGGGAGGGGAAAAACGCCGGCTGTTCCTATTAAGATGCCTGATGAGCGCTCCCAATGTGCTTTTGCTGGACGAGCCCACCAATGATCTGGATATACAAACCCTGACCATCTTAGAAGGCTATTTGGATGCCTTCCAGGGCGCAGTGATTGTGGTCTCCCACGATCGCTATTTTCTGGACAGAGTGGTTCAAAGAATCTTTGCCTTTGAGGGGAATGCCGTCATCCAAGAGGTTCTCGGAAATTATTCGGATTACCGTGAATACCTGGATGCAAAGCTTTCCGAGGAACCTGTTAAGATAAGCAAGCTGGAGCCCCGCGAGCCCCAGCCTGAGCGGAAGAAGGACCGCCCCCTGAAGTTTACCTTCAAGGAGCAAAGGGAGTTCGAGCAGATCGACAGCCTCATTGAAAATCTTGAGAATAAGCTCAAGGAGATCGCCCTAAAGCTAGAGGCTTTGGCCAGTGACTACACCGCTTTGCCCGGCCTTCTCGAAGAGCAGAAGGCGGTCGAGGCTCAGCTTGAGGAGGCTGTTGAAAGGTGGGCCTATCTTAACGAGCTTAATGACCGCATCCAAAGCCAGAAGGGATGAAGATCAAACAGTATAAAGAAAGCATAAAGTCGCAGTGATAACTTAAACACTATGGTGTTAAAGCGGAACATTAGGTTGCATAAAAGATCAGAAATGAGCATTGTTTCGAATATCAAAGCCAAACAGTATGGGGAATTTAAAACCTCATACTGTTTTGATGTTAAGAGGCTTCAGCCTCAGCAGGAGTTGCCTTCATTTTCGTCTTTAGGTAGAAATAGAAGTAGATAATACCGGCAACCATCAAAAGCCCCGAATAGAGGTTGATGCTGACGGCATCTATTCTGTCCATGGCAAAGCCCACGATGGGGAAGGCGACGGCCGCAGCCAGGTTTTTGAGAAGGCTGCTGAACGAAATGATGGTGGCACGCTTGTTGCTTGGAATGTGTTTGTTCATGTACTTCATCATGACAGGCCCGTTAACGCCTCTCGTCACCTGCTGGAGACAGATGAACAAAAAGCCGAAGGGCTTTGTGGTAATGCCCATCAACAAAAAGGATGCAGCCATTAAGACCGAGAGCAGGATCATGGATTTACCCTTGGTCCAGGAGACATAACGATGGGAGAAGCGTGCCGACAGGGTGGCAACGATATTGAACAAGGCAAAGATGAGTCCGAAGTACTTGGCGTCAATATGGGTCTGTTGCATATAGGGCTGATAATACCAGAAACCGACTCTGTAAAAAACATAGAAGAAGATAAAATAGAAAACCACAGCGCGGACCCGTTTATGCCTTACCAGAAAAACGGCGCTCTCCTTAATCTGGGTCCAATACTTAGGGGCCTCCTCATGCTCGTAGGTCTTGATCTCATAATAGAACAGGGCGGATATGGCTGATAAAATCATCAAGAGAGCCGAAACTATCAAGGGGAGCTCAGGGTGAATTTCATAGATCACACCGGATACCACCGAGCCTATGATCTGGGCGCCAAGGCAATAGGACTCACCCTTGCCCTGAATAGCTGTAAATTCAGCCGTTCTGTCGAGCTTTTTGAGGGAGTCATAAACCAAAGCCGTATCGGAGCCCGATTTTAAGCTCATGCCGCAGGCAAAGAGCAGCTCGCCCAATGCAAATTGCACGATGCTATTGCCGGTGATGTAAGCGATTGCTCCCAAAGCCATGGCGATCCCTGCCAGGAACAGGCTGACACGGCGGCCGATGAGGTCTCCGAAAGCCCCGGTTGGCACCTCCAGGATAAAAATCGCTACCGAGAAAAAGCTCTGTAAAAACATGATCTGAGTGAAATTAAGGCCCTTTCCCACCAGATAGAGCGTCAGAATCGGCCCGACGATAAGCTGGAACATGCTCATGTAGAGGTAGTAGATCTTGATGTTTCGCTTGATTAATGACTCTTCCATACCCTCACATCCTAAAAAAAGAATTAAATAAAAAACCCCGCAGAAATCACCCATGTGACTCCGCAAGGTTTATCTCCCACGTGTAGAAGCGCAGCTTCCTGTGTCGCTCGCCAGAAGCATATTCGGCTTAGGCACACTCACTTTTGATAGATTATATATACTCAAGAAATATTTGTCAATGCCATAAACGTTACGGTTAAGCACTTAATGTATGGCCTCAATTGAAAAAGTAAATTCCACCCCAATGGAGGGGAGTGCGGAATTTAGCTTCTCAACAAACCCCTTTATTTACGGGCCCTAAAGGGAGGCGCTGCAAGCCTCTTAGCTTAGAAACAACCGTTTCATAAGGAATCTCTTGTCATTCTGTTTACAGGCAGGCAGCTTCCTGCTATGATGGCAAAGAGAAAACAAACAAGTTTTAGAGGAGACCTTATGAGCATCCTTACAGCAGAAAACATCAGTCACGGCTTCGGCGGCAGAAGAATCCTTGAAAATGCCAGCTTCAGACTGCTGAACGGCGAGCATGTGGGCCTGATCGGTGCCAACGGAGAGGGTAAAACAACTTTTTTAAATATTATCACAGGCAAGCTCATGCCCGATGAGGGGAGCATCCAATGGTGCAACCGCATCACCACGGGTTATCTTGACCAGCATACGCTTCTCGAAAGGGGAAAGACCATCCGCGAAATCCTTCAGGGGGCTTTTAAGCATATGTTTGAGCTCGAGCAGGAAATGCTGAAGCTCTATGACGCCATGGGTGAAGCCTCCCCGGAAGAGGTTGAGAAGATGCTGGAGGATGTCGGAGATAT
>JAOABT010000263.1 GCA_026418215.1 Clostridia bacterium
TTGCGGTTATTCTTCTCGTAAGCTTACTTGTTGTGGCCATCGCACTCATGTGTATCCGCTTTACATTGCTTACTAAAATTGAGGACGATTATCGTGAAATTGGGGTTATGAAAGCCATAGGGCTTCAAATTACAGATATTAAGAGAATCTATCTGGCGAAATACGCCGCAGTTGCTGCTGTCGGCTCCATACTGGGCTATGGCCTGTCCTGGCTGTTTAGGGGCATGCTGCTTGAGAACATTAGGCTTTACATGGGGGCAAGCGACAACTCCAATTTAGCTATGGTATTAGGAACAATAGGCATCCTATTTGTATTCACCGCTGTCGTGGCCTATGTGAACGGGGTGCTCAAACGTTTTAAGAATATATCACCCGCCGAGGCCATACGCTTTGGAACGTCACAGGACAAAGCCTTTAGCTCCAAGCATTTTACGTTAGGCAACAACAAGATCTTCGATACAAATGTTTTTCTTGGTGTCAAGGATGTGCTTTCAAGAAGCAGGCTCTACCTTACCATGCTCACGGTGCTTGTGTTGACTACATTTATTATGATTGTTCCCCAGAACATGTCCAGCACCATTTCGTCAAAAGCCTTTATTCAATATATGGGCATAGGTAACTGCGACATCCGCTTGGATATTCAGCAGGCTGAAAATGCTTCACAGAAGGCTGCACAAATTCAGAAGGTCATGGGGGCTGACGCCTCGATAACCCAGTTCGCCGTGTTTACAACAAAGACGTTCAAGACGAAGCTCAAGGATGGATCTGAAGAACGACTTAAAGTAGAGCTTGGCGACCACTCAAAATTCCCCATAAAGTATAGTGCCGGCAGGGCACCGGAATCGGCCGACGAAATGGCGCTCTCGGACTTAAACGCTCGTGAGCTGGATATAAAGGTAGGAGACAGTCTGACCCTTTTAGTTGATGGAAAAGAGACAAAGCTTAGAATTACTGGCGTTTACTCCGACATCACGAACGGAGGCAAGACCGCAAAGGCTGTTTTAAAGGATGATTCGGCCCCCACCATGTGGTGCGTGATCTATGCAGAGCTTAAAGACAAATCGCAGATTCGTGCTAAGGTTTCACACTATTCAACCCAATTCAGCGATGCCAAGGTTTCAGGGATTAAAGCCTATGCGGACCAGACTTTCAGTGGTACAAAAAATGCTATTAGAACGGCTTCCTTAGCTTCGATGGTTGTTGCAATAGTCTTAGCGGTACTGGTTACGCTTCTGTTTATGAAAATGCTTGTGGCGAAGGATAGATATGCCATAGCCGTTCTAAAGGCATCCGGCTATACGGGAACAGATATCACCCTTCAATATGTCTCTCGAGCTGTGTTTATTCTGATTATTGGAATGATAGCGGGCACGCTCCTGGCCAACACACTCGGTGAGGTGCTCGCAGGAGCGGCGATTGCCTCCTCCGGCGTTTCATCCTTCAAATTCATCGTCAACCCCGTCTCTGCCTATCTTTTCAGTCCTGTCATCATGGGGTGCTCTGTGTTGGCGGCTGCAATAATGGGCTCAGCCGGAGCTTCAAAAATCAGAATAGCTGAGAATATAAAGGAGTAGCTTATGAATACGATCATTTCAGCTGAAAATATTGTCAAATCCTTTGGTGAAGGTGATGAGAAGCGCAGAGTGCTGGACAGCGTGTCTCTTGAAATTTGTGAAGGAGAATTTGTTTCGGTTATGGGGCCTTCGGGTTCTGGTAAATCAACGCTGATGTTTGCTTTAAGCGGAATGGACAGCATCGATTCAGGCAAGGTTACTTTTAACGGTACGGATTTGGCCCAAGCCCCAGCCAACACCCTTGCCGATATACGCAGGAACAAAATGGGTTTTGTTTTCCAACAGCCCACCATGCTAAAAAACCTCAATATCCTCGATAATATTATTCTTCCAGCCATGCGGAACAAGAAAAAAGACCGTGAGGCTATTCTCAAGAAGGCAGCGGAGCTCATGAAGCGGGTAGGTATAGCTGAGCTTAGCAAGCGTGACATCACACAGGTGTCAGGAGGTCAGCTCCAGCGTGCAGGCATATGCCGCGCCCTCATGAACGGCCCAAAGCTCCTCTTCGGTGACGAGCCCACTGGCGCTCTCAACTCACAATCGTCCCAGGAGATCATGGATATCTTTGCCCAAATAAATGCCGAGGGCACAGCGATTATGCTGGTCACGCATGATGCCAAGGTTGCGGCGAGAACCGGGCGCATCCTGTTTATGCGAGATGGGAGAATCGTAAGCCAATTGCGGCTGCCGCCATATAAAAGCGCTGAGCTCGAAGACAGGATCGAAAAGGTTACTGCGAAAATGAAGGAAATCGGGATATAGAAGAAAGCTCTCACAGGAGAATGGTCTTGTGGGAGCTTTTTATTCACCTAATGACCATATCGTTATATAATGAAGCAATAGTCTTTTGATAATCTGACTATTTTCATGGTGTTTTCCTGTCTTTTTCCATTCGATGTTTGCCAGCGAATCGGTAAGATGGAATTGCAAGATGAATTTAACAAGGATTATAATCAAAGGCATCAGACACAATAAATCGTGTAAGAGAAAGCAAGGAATTTACGATGAAGAAAGCTTTGATCGTTGATGATGCCGCCATCATGCGCATTATGCTACGAACAGTTTTGGAGCAGAACGGCTATCTTGTGGTCGGCGAAGCTGCTGACGGGCAGGAGGCCATTACAAAATACCTGGAATGCCAGCCCGACTTTGTGACCATGGATATTTCCATGCCGAAGATGGACGGCATTCAAGCAGTTAAAGAGATATGCAGACAGGATACATCTGCCAAAATAGTCATGGTTTCCTCAATGGGCCAGGAAATCTTTGTTAAGGAGGCCATAAAAGCCGGAGCCAAGGGCTTTGTGCTTAAGCCCTTTAAAGAGGATGAAGTTATCAGGCAGATACATAGGCTTTTTACC
>JAOABT010000291.1 GCA_026418215.1 Clostridia bacterium
GGACGCCACCATGTACGAGGTCAATGTCAGGCAATACACCGAGGAAGGCACCTTCAAGGCCTTTGAGCAGCACCTTCCAAGGCTTAAGGAAATGGGCATCAAGATTCTTTGGTTTATGCCCATATATCCCATATCTGAAAAAAAGCGCAACGGAACCTTGGGCTCCTATTATGCTATTGCCGATTATACGGGCGTGAATCCCGAGTTCGGAACCAAGGAGGACTTTAGGGCCCTCGTTGAAAAATGCCATGAGATGGGCTTCAAGGTCATGCTCGACTGGGTTGCCAACCATACCGGATGGGATAACAAGTGGATTACCGAGCATCCGGACTGGTATACACAGGATGCCAAAGGAAATATCGTCATTCCTCCAACCACCAACTGGTCGGATGTTGCCGACCTCAACTATAAAAACGAAGACATGAGAAAAGCCATGATCGACGCTATGGCCACCTGGGTCAAGGACTTTGATATTGACGGTTTCAGGTGCGATTACGCCTCAGGCGTTCCCCTTGACTTCTGGAACAAGGCCAGAGAGCAGCTAGAAGCCATCAAGCCTTTGTTTATGCTGGCCGAGGATGACAAGAGCATGGCCTTCCTGACCTATTCCTTCAATTCCAATTACGGCTGGTCACTGTACCACTCTTTAAATAACATTGCCAAGGGCACGGCCAAGGCCAGCAGCTTGCTAAGCTATTTCAATGTCAATAAATCTAAATATCCGACCGGTACCTACCCGCTGCACTTTATTGACAACCATGATGAAAACTCTTGGAACGGTACCGTTGAGGAACGCCTGGGCCAGGCCCAATATCCTTCTCTAGCTTTGGTCTTCACAGCTCCTGGCATGCCTTTGATTTATTCCGGTCAGGAAGCTGACCTTAACAAGCGCCTCCAGTTCTTTGAAAAAGACCAGATCGATTGGTCCAATCTCAAAAATGAAGCCTTTATCAAGTCCTTGATTGCCCTTAAAAAGGACCATCCTGCCTTATGGAACGGTCAGGCGGGCGGGGACATCACCTTCTTGGAGACCTCGGATGAACAGGTTCTGGCTTTTGAACGTATAAAGGATGGCGATAAGCTTCTTGTTCTGCTAAACTTTTCTAAGGATGAAAAGACGGTCACTGTAAAGTTCGCCAATAAGGTAGAAGGCACCACCTTCGATACCCAGGCAAGCGTAAGCTATGCCCAAGGCGACCAGTCCGTGACTTTAAAGCCCTGGGGCTATCAGATCGTTGTGGAGAAATAAATATAAAACCTATGATCACCACAGAAAATAGCCCATGATATCAGCACTAAAGGAGTATCGCTATGAATGGATGGACTTGGGTGTCCGAAAGTGAAGAAAGACGTCTTGCTGCAGGTGCCGTCAAAGCCGTAGAGGCAGATGGCAAGCAGGCTCTTGTAGGTTTTGAGCGAGGCAAGGCTCGCGTGTTGCCCTATGGCGAGGGCATTATGCGCCTGACCCTAACTCAGAAGGATTTTTTGAATCTTGAATCCCTTGCCGTTGTAAAGCCGATGGAAGGTAATATCTGTGTAGAGGGTGGAAACGGGGTAAGCTTGATCCAGTCCGGCGGGCTTTCAGTGAAGCTTACTGAGAATGAATCGGGCTTACAGATTCTCAATCACCTCGGGCAGGAGCTACTAAGCCTTAAGACCCCTTTTTACAAAACAAGAACCTGCCTTGGCTTTCAGGCTAACGTTCCCGATGAAGCCAAGTTCTACGGACTGGGCGAGAAAACAGGCTTTTTGGATAAACGCGGCCGCAGCTACACGATGTGGAATACGGACGATCCGCTACACACCCCTGATAAAGACCCGCTTTACAAGAGTATTCCCTTCCTCATTTACAAGGATGAGCGCAAAGTTTTCGGCCTTTTTTTGGATTCCATCGCCATGTCCACTTTTGATCTGGGCTTTCAAAACCGCGACGCCATAGAGCTTACCGTTCAGGATGACGAGATGGACCTCCACCTCATCGATGGCGACTCTATTAAAGAGGTTATTTCACGCTATACCAGCCTGACCGGCACCATGAAACTGCCGCCTATGTGGAGTCTTGGTTATCAGCAGTGCCGCTGGAGCTACCAGCCCGAAGAGCGCGTAGAAAAGCTGGCCTCTGATTTCAGGGAGCATGATATGCCCTGTGATGTCATCTACCTTGATATTGATTACATGGATGATTTCCGGGTGTTCACCTTCAACAGCGACCGTTTCCCTGACCCCCTGAAGATGAGCGAGCATCTTATGGAAAAGGGCATCAGGCTTGTGACCATCATCGATCCCGGGGTTAAGAAGGATTCCGACTACAAGGTCTATACCGAAGGAGCAAAAAACGGATACTTCTGTAAATTACCCGACGGTAATATCTATCATGGCAAGGTATGGCCCGGCGTGTCAGCTTTCCCTGATTTTTCACAGCTTGAGGCCAGGAAGTGGTGGGGGAGACAGCATGCCGCGTTATTCAATTCAGGCATAAGCGGTATTTGGAACGACATGAATGAGCCGAGCGATTTTTCGGTTGAAACCTATGGCGACCGCAAGCTCGCTTGTGTACCCAACGAAGTCATGATGGACTTCGACGGCAAGCCACGCTCCTTTGCCAAAACCCATAATGCCTATGGTTTTTTAATGGCTATGGCTACCCTTGAGGGCTTCAAGGCCTTAAAGCCCAAGGAGCGCCCCTTCATTGTGACACGCGCGGCGTATGCAGGCATTCAGCGCCACAGTGCGGTTTGGACAGGGGACAACCACAGCTGGTGGGAGCACCTGGCTTCCTCCATTCCGATGCATATGAACATCGGCCTTTCCGGCGTACCTTTCGTGGGCGGAGATGTCGGAGGCTTCCAGGGCGAATGCGAGCCCGAGCTTTTCGCGCGCTGGGTACAGCTCGGAGCCTTCACGCCATTCTTCAGAGCCCATTCTGTTATCCACACCCGCGACCATGAGCCCTGGGCTTTTGGCGAAGAGGTCGAGAAGGCTTCCCGTGAAGCCATCCGCCTGCGCTACAGCCTGCTTCCCTACCTTTACAGTGAAATGAAAAAAGCCTCCGATACTGGGCTTCCCGTGATGCGCCCCTTGGTTCTGGAATTTGAAAATGATGCCAAAACGCATCACATCAATGACCAGTTTATGTTTGGACAGTCGATACTGGTAGCACCTGTAACAAGACGCCATGACCGCCAGAGGCTGGTCTACCTGCCTGAGGGCGGCTGGTACGATTATTATACAAAGTCCTATTACAAAGGCGGACAGACCATTATTGCCGATGCACCCCTTGATAAGATTCCGATTTTTATCCGTGAAGGGGCCGTCATTCCTTTTGCTGAGCCACAAAACAGTACGCAGTTTATGGACTTCGGCAAGCTCAGGCTTGAGGTTTATGCAGGCGCAAATGGACTGTTTGAGCTTTACGAGGACGATGGCATCAGCTTTGATTACCTTGAGGGGAAATTCAACCTGACACGCTTGACCCTTAGTCAACAAGAAAATGGCTGCGAGCTCAGCATCGAATGCCTGAACAATGGCTATGAGGAGGGCTGCAAGAGCTTCGAGCTTACAGTTTTCGGCCTCGAAAAGCCGTTTAAGCAGAACGTTGACCGAACCTGCAGGGAAGTTTTCATTCCGAGGTAAGCCATGGAGAAGCATTGCTCAAATAGTGTCTATAAGGTCCTCGAAGCCCTGGGCATTCCCTATAAATCCTTAAGCCATGAGCCTGTCTCTTATA
>JAOABT010000318.1 GCA_026418215.1 Clostridia bacterium
GCAATATCCATAGCATCAACCTCCTGCTTCATATATACCACACTGGTCAGGGCTCAATCGGGAAATATTAGCAAACCCGCTCCATTTTATGGAATGTATCATATGTTTCAAGCATAAATTATACATGCTTTTAGTGTCATAAAAATGGAGGTATTTGGTTATGAGATTGTCCCGATTTACCGTTCTCATCCTGGCTACAGTGCTGTCGCTGCTTCTCATTCTACCGGGTGCAAATGCTGCCGTTCCTATTCCCCAGCCCACGATCACCGCAATTCCTCTGCCCACTCTAATGCCGCTTGTTGTACCTGCTGCTCCTTCTGATTTGACCGGAACCTACAGCGACGGCAAGATTACCCTGCAATGGAAAGATAACTCGAATAACGAAACAGGCTTTGAGATCTCGTGCGAGTTTAATGGAAACGGCGGAAGCTTCAAGGTCCCTGCCGGAACCACCTCCTACGTGCTTGACGGAACCTATTACGCCGGAGAGGTTTATACGTACGCGGTCCGTGCTTATAACACCGTTGGCAGCTCGAATTGGTCTTCCTCGGTTGACGTTGAAATCCCTGATATACTTTACCTGCCGCCAGCCATATCCATACCCAATGCTCCTTCCAATGTGAAAGCCACGTACGCAAACGGCAAAATAACCGTCACCTGGTCAGATAATTCCACCAACGAGTCCGGTTTCGACGTGCTCACCGAAATGGAAAACGGTGGCGGCGGGAATATCCAGGTTGCAGCTAATACGACCTCATGGGTAGACGACTCCAGCCATGTGAAGGGGGCCACCTACTCCTTTGCCGTTCGGTCCTATAACTTCTTCGGTAATTCCGCATGGTCGGCCAAGGTATCGGTCACCATCCCTGATATATCCGTCATTCCTCCCACAAAAATCGTTCCCAATGCACCCTCTGACCTTGTTGCAACCTATAGCAACGGGAATATTTCTTTAAACTGGAAGGATAATTCAGGCAATGAATCCGGCTTTGAAATTCTACCCGAAGCAGCGTCTATTAGTACAAGCATCAAGGTTAGCGCTAACACCACCGCCTGGACCGATACAGCTCCTCGCAATCCCGGCTCAAGCGTCTCTTACTCGGTGCGTGCCTATAATTTAATAGGTTCTTCGGGTTGGTCCAACAAGGTTACCGTAAACATTCCTGCAGCTCAACTGCCTACGCCTCAGCCGGCAACACCCACACCTCAGCCGGCGACCCCGCCCCCCAGCAGTTCAACACCCCAGCCCGCCCTTGTTCTGGATGGAACACAGCAGAATTGGGCCACCACTGAAATTCAGGATGCCTATAATTATGGACTTACCTACCCTGATATCCTTAACAACTTCCAAAAGAAGATTACCCGTCAGGAGTTCTGCATCCTGGCCGTCAAGCTTTATGAAAAGCTAAGCGGAAAACAGGCCGCTATTATTGAATCTCCCTTCTCAGATACCAATAATCCTGATATTTTAAAGGCCTATAACCTGGAAATCACCTACGGAAAGGCACCCGGCAAATTCTGCCCCGACGTCAACGTCCAAAGACAGGAAATGGCTGTATTTATCTATCGTACCTTAAAGGCCGCCAATAAGCTTCCCACCGTAAACTTAACCAATGACTTCCCTGTGACCGACTCCAGCCAGATTGCCTCCTGGGCTCTGGAGCATATGAAATTCTGCTACCAATACAAGATTATTGGCGGCTATAACAATAAGATCAACCCCTTGGGCCCCACAACACGCGAGCAGGCCATTGCCATTATGAAGCGAACCTACGTTCAATTTAAGTAACCAGAGTTTATTAGAAACGAATCGAAGAGGGTGCAGCCGCCAGCGCTGCATCCTCTTTTTGTATTCCTGAGAGATAAATTTCCGCATTAAAAGCTTCTAAACATATGGCTTATTAAATCAATACCTTTGATCAGGTTTATTTTGTGAAAATGAGAAGACAATAGAATGAGAATCCTACTTTAGGAGAATACTTGATGGAAAACAAGCGTTTTTCATGCCCTGCCTTGCAGTTTGCGCCTTAAGACCATTTGCCACCCTTGCATCTGATAAGCAATAAAAACAAAAAGGGCTTTGGCCCTTTTTAAAGCTATATGGCATTTTCCTGTATGCTGTAATAATGCGTGTTGGGGGTGTGCTCTCTTGGAAGGAAACCGGCAATAAACCAAGGAAAATAATGGTTGAGCTCCTTCATGGCCTTGGCCAGAATCTCCAGATAAGGCTTGTAGATATGCTCCAGGACCATTTCATCATCTATGTGATAGTACCAGTTCAGGTTAAACTCGGTCCGGCTGATGATGGTAAGTCCTGAGAAATGATAAAAGATTAAGGGCGTGTCATCAAGATAAATCCCATCCTCTTGGGCGGTCACCCTATAGTTTGTGATATTCCATAAAGCCGTGTTGGCGCCAATGCTCTGCACAACATGGACTCCGGGGTATTCTTCATTCCAGCTCTCCACATAGCGCTGATCACCGAAAAGCTTGCGGATGGGGTCTTCCTTGATGGGGCAATAGACCACAGTCTGGTATTTCCATTTCTCAACGGCTCTCAAGGCCACACCGGTGTTTTTACAGCCTACAAAGCCCGTATTGAACACACCGGTAAGACCGTAATACTTCAGAAACTCCCTTGAATTGCGGTGATGGGTCAAAAACAGGTTGGCCTCCGGATTTTCGTTAAAGATGGCATCAGGGCTCTTGAAGAAAAACAGGTCGGCGTCCAGATGGGCAAAATACTCGCAGTCAGGGTGCTTTACCATGACATGATATAGAAAAACAGGCTTCAGCGTCCAGCAATAGGCATGAAAAATTCTGTCGGTTTTAGCCCTTAAAAGAGCCTCGTCCTCCACTTCGTTCAGCATGACCGGAACAACCTCCGGAAAGGGCATGGACTTAAGAATGTGATAGACAATTTCATTGGCGCAGAGCACAAAAAGCTTATAGTCCAGGCATACCTTCTTTAAAGAGACGACAAGGCCCATAAGCTTAAACAGATGTTCCTGTGAAACCACTGTTGTAAAATGATACTTCATGACGTCATCCTCCCTGGCTGTTGGCCCTCATAAGCTCTTCAAAGTTGATCTTGAACGTAATTTTAAAGAGCTCATTAAGCCGGTTCAGGAAGTTCCCAGCACCATAGGCCCTGAGCTCATTCGCCATCCGGACATAGGTTCCAAGCTTGGGCGCAAGCCTTTTGAAGACTTCGGTGGAATCATCCTCCTGCCGGGCATAATGCTGCTTGCGCACGGTCTGAAGGAGCTCTAAAAAAAGCTCGAGCATCTCATTGTAGTCCTTCATAGTAAAGATGGTGTGTATATCCATCATAACGCCATTGAGCGCTTGATGATCAAGCCCCAGGCCGTCACTCAGGCACACCAGCGGCATATCGATAAAATAGATATTGTTATATTTTTTGCACATATAATTGACGTTCTCCACCAGATCATTGTAATGATAATTTGCAGGGTGCTCCTGGTGCAGGCTGATAATATGGTCTGCAATAACAAATTTACAGCCTGACTTGAAGAGCCTGATGCCCAGGTCGTAGTCCTCATAGCCATATTTCACGATATTTGTATCGAACATCCCTACATCGAGCACCTTTTGCCGCTCAACAGAGAGATTGTTGGTGATGAAAAAACGCCATGGCAGATAATAGTTGTCAAGGTTCTTGCCGTGCTGGCACATGATGGCCTTTAAGTCGTTGATAAAGGAGAAATCCAGATCAAAGCTATAGGGGATGAGGTCTGCATTTCTAACCTGCTCCTCGGAGACAATGGGGTAGCCATGGCGGTAGGAGGAGGCCTGGAAAACACCCATGGTTCGTCTGAGCCTCTCAAAGTTATTCAGCTGATCCTGATTGAAGGTTTTATAGTAATAGGTGAAAATCCGCCGCCAGAACATGCCGCAGACCACAATACCGGGCTTCTCATGGGCCGCAAGATGCTCCTTGATGAAATCCCTGGTGGCAATCATATCACTGTCATGGAAAATGAGAATATCGCCTTCAGCATGGTCAATGGCGACATTCCTGCCCAGTGCAATGCCCCGATTCTTCTCAATTCTGTAAATTTTTAGCGGATATTTGAGTTCGAATGCCCGCAGCATGCCCATCGTGTCGTCCGTGGAGCCGTTATCCACAACGATGACCTCCACGTCATCCTTTTCGTAGCTCTGGCCGTTCAGCGCTGTGAGATTATAGTAAAGCCTTTCCCTTGCGTTATAGGAAGGAATGATGATGCTGGCTTTCACGTAAAACAGCTTCCTTTCTTGTTTTTAACTTCTTTCAAGCCAAGGTCCTCCCTGTCGGAAAAACCATCAAAATAAGGATCAATGCGGGCCACCCTATCCACAATTTCCTTTAAGATTGCGGAGTAGTCCTTGTAAAAAAAGGGCAGGTGTGCCCTGTTGCTTTCATATTTTTGCAGGATCTTGTTTCTGCTGATCAGGCGAAAGCCGCTGAAGTGATAGCATACAAGCCTGTATTGGTCCATATAGAGATAGCCGTCGTGTACGGAAAAATGGTGTTTTGGGGCATTCCAGTGTCCAATGTTCACACCGGGAACGCTGACTGTTTCAACCTTATTAAATAAATACGGCATTTCGTTGAGATAGCGCTGGTCGCCGAACCGTCCGCCCTTTGGCTCGCCCAGGCACTCCTCCAGGCACCTCTCCTTCCACCAGGAAAGACAGGCAAGGCCTGACTGATCCCGCTTGAAGCTGATAAAACCCGAATTAAAATCTCCCATCAGCTCCTGAAAATGACGTCTGAAGTCTTCGCACAGCCCTGCTATGCCGATTTCCCCCGCTGTCAGAAGTACCGAGCTTTGTCCGTGCTTTCGGAAGATGGCCGTAGGGTCATGGTAAAAATAGAGGTCGGCATCAAGATAAGTGACTCGGGTAATGGCGCTGTTGCTTTTCAACAGATGCTCAATCAGCAAGGGCTTTAAGGTCCAGCAGTATTCATTGAGCTTTCTCTCCCGTCTCAGGCGTAAAAGACCCTCCTCGTTGAGTGCTGCTTCGCATAAGGGTGTAAGCCCCTTGAGCTTCATCTTCCTCAAAAGGCTTAAGGTTTGACTGTCAGCACATAAAGCAACGAGCCTTACGTCCCCCAGCACCCGCTTCAACGAGCTGTAGAGGGCCAGACCCTGATAAACACGAAGTCTTGACAGCACCGTACAGAAAACATGCTCCAAGGCCTTCCCCCCTTTGCACTTTTAGTCCTCTAAAAAGGCACGGTACCAGGCTATGGTCTTTTCGAGCCCTTCGTCGATGGTGTAAGCAGGCTTCCAGCCCAAAACCTCGCGCGCCTTTCTGGCCGACAGATACTGGTGGCGGATTTCGTTGCTTCCCTGATTGAGGACAACGGGCTTGAGATCGCTCTCCATGAGCACGAGGATCTTTTTAACCCTGTCTCTTATACACAT
>JAOABT010000326.1 GCA_026418215.1 Clostridia bacterium
CCTCTAGACCCAACAGGAGATTTCCCGACCATGACGGCACCCGTGCTGCCTTTGGGACGGGGTTACAATAGGTTAACTTATTATGTCGGGGATCTTTTATGGACTCATTTTACACGCCATCAGCTGAACTCCTGGAGAGCCTCTATGGGGCTTGCACCAGTTAAGCCCTTTACATTTCCTTACAGGGAAATAAATGGTCAGAAGGTGCCTACACTCTATCCCATAAGCCCATCCGTCGTGCAAAAACCGTCAGGCTGGGGTGAACACATGCATTTAACTGGTTTCTGGTTTTTAGATGAAGCCCAGGCATGGATTCCGCAGCCCGAAATACTACAATTCCTTGACTCTGGCAAAAAACCTCTCTATATTGGTTTCGGAAGCATGGTAGGAGGTTCGTTCAAGAAAGCTCTTCAAATCGTGGCCGAAAGTCTTGAGAAAACAGGGCAAAGGGCTATTCTTTCATCCGGCTGGGGCGGATTGTCCCAGGAAGATCTTCCGAAAAACATCTTGAAAGCTGATTTTATTCCCCATAGCTGGCTGTTTGAGAGAGTTGCGGCAGTCGTTCACCATGGGGGCGCAGGCACCACTGCAGCAGGGCTTCGGGCAGGTGCGCCCACAATTGTCGTACCCTTTGGAGGAGACCAGCCTTTCTGGGGGAAACGGGTGTATGAACTGGGAGCAGGTCCGGCGCCCATTCCAAGGAAAAAGCTTTCTGTTGAGAGGCTGTGCGAGGCCATTGACCAGGCAGTCCACAATGAGAGCATCGGGATGTCTGCCCGCCTTATCAGCAGTAAAATCCAAGCTGAAGACGGAACAGGGGAGGCTGTTAAGAGGATTGAAAGCTGTCGCCGTGTGTAGGAAAAGGAAAGCCTTGGTTTGTTAAGCTGTCATTTGTAGTGTAATTCTCTTAAGAAAGAAGGAAGTGCGGGCTATGCCATGTTCCCGCTAGAAACCGCAACGGGTACATAATCTTACTGTTGAGCAAAATCATACAACTTGACGCTACATCTCCTTAAAGTTAAAACATCAGAATTACAAACCTGTAAATAGGCGTCCCAAGCCTATAATCAGGTCATTGTGATATGTTTTACGGCTAGTCAAGCTTCTTTGTTATGTGTTAAGATATTCAAGTATGATTTTTTAAGCTGTGATTAAGCTATTGACATTATCATGAAATAACAACACAGTAGTCTTAAAATATCAAAATTTGGAGCTCGTGAGAGGAGAAGCCGTGGATATCATCACACATCTGATAAACTTTATACTGCACATTGATGTTTATTTGGCCCAAATTGTTCAGCAATATGGAGTTCTGACCTATGTCATTTTGTTTGTGATTATTTTTTGCGAAACAGGACTTGTTGTTACACCCTTTCTACCGGGAGACTCTATGCTTTTTGCAGCCGGTGCGTTGGCAGTTATCGGTTCCATGAACCTTCCCTTGCTG
The DNA here is from genome assembly GCA_026418215.1 of Clostridia bacterium. Lineage (GTDB taxonomy): Bacteria > Bacillota > Clostridia > DSM-8532 > DSM-8532 > DTU059. Next base: position 1,448 of record JAOABT010000326.1, read on the forward strand.
CTTTTGGTTATATTCATAGCTGCGGTTTTAGGAGATACAGTCAATTATCACATTGGCAAGAAGATCGGGATGAGCATTCTTGCTAAAGAAAAGGTTAGATTTATCAATAAAGAATATCTTTATAAAGCCCAGGAGTTCTATAACAAGCACGGCTCCATGACAATCGTGGTAGCCCGTTTTATACCGATTATAAGAACCTTCGCGCCTTTTGTAGCTGGAATCGGACGCATGAATTACGCGAAATTCATACCCTATAACATGTTTGGCGGCGCACTCTGGGTAAGCTTATTCCTCTGCGGAGGCTACTTCTTTGGCAATCTACCGTTTATCAGAGAGCACTTCTCTCTGGTATTGGTCGCCATCATCTTTATTTCACTGCTCCCCGGCGTTATTGTCTTTCTTAAGGAGCGCAAAGGGAAAAAGAAACAGCCGGATATAGCATAAATGAAAATATTTTAAAGCCCGCCCATCGTTTGATTGGCGGGCTTTTTCTATAGCCTTAGAAGCGCAATGATCATAATCAGAATGCCCGGTACCAAGGACAGAACCCTTTTATTGATTCTGATGGCTGAAGCTGCTTTTCGGCCCAAAAATGTTCCTGTATAAAGAAAGATAAGCTGAACCAAACCGATGATGATGGGGATGAGGGGGGCTGTCATACCGGACATAGCGCTTCCTATGCTCGCGCCAATGGCATCGACAGACAGCGCAAATGCAAGCAGCAGGGATTCCTTGATGTCAATAGTGCCTGAATGGTCAATATCACCGGTATCAGGGTTCTTAATAACCTGTATGGTGATGCCTAGAGATTTAATCACAATCTTTAAGACAGTTCTCTCCTGGAAGAGGTCTTCATGCTCAACGATCTTGGGCTTATCTTTTTTAAGCAAGGCTTGCAGGACAGTGTAAAGCCCAACGCTAAATAGTATGATAATACCCAGCAGCTTCTCAGCTCCGGAAGAGATGACAGCAGCCATCCACTTTCCAAAGGCGAGTGCCAATGCGGAGTAAGCCACTGAAAAGAAGCATATGACCGCTTTGGACAGTAGGGGGATTTTTACTTTCCGGATGCCATACGCAATACCTACGCCCAGGGAGTCAATGCTTAAGGAAACTGCCAGCAGTGCTATTGAAAACAGCATATATCCAGCTCCTGCTCTATCAGAATCGTCGCTTTCATTATATGAGCTGCAAGGTCTTTTTGTTTTCCTTCATTAGAAGTAGGTTAGAAATGCCAATTGAGCATTGACATTTAAAAGCATAGGTAATATATTACTTATATAAGTAACATGTTACCTAAGTTAGGGAGAGGCTATTGTGGAAAAACCAAATGTAATCAACTACAGACAAATGATTTTCGGAACGCTGTTTGTTTTGCCTAACAAGCTTCAAAAGCTTATGGACAGAGGCTTGTGCCAGTATGATGTCACGAGCAAGCAGTGGTTTTTGACATCGGTCATCGAATACCTTTTCAAAAGCCCTCCGACCCTGAACGAGCTGGCAAAAACCATGGGCTATTCTCACCAAAATGTCAAACAGGTTGCCTTAAAGCTTGAGGGTAAAGGCTTTCTCAGAATGGACAAGGACAAGAAGGATCAACGCGCATTAAGGCTTCGCCTGACCGAAAAAAGCTACAAGTTTTGGGAGGCCCTGCATGGAGAATCCGAGCAATTCATGGACGGCATGTACGAGGGCTTAAGCGGTGAAGAGCTGGCAATGCTCAGTAAGGCCCTTCAAAAGATCACTACCAATCTTGAAAAAATGGAAATGGATAACCCGGAGGAGGAAGAGACATGAAGAATCTGATTATTTTTAGTTCAACCTATGGTTATACCGAAAAATGCGCACAGGACCTTGCAGGCAAGCTGAAGGCCCAGACCGAAACCGTCAATATTAAAAACGCCAAGACCTTGGACATGAGCCATTATGACAACGTCATTATTGGAGGTTCCATCTACATGGGACAGCTCAACAAGGAGCTTAAGGGCTTTATGGAAAGTTATAAGCAGGAATTGTTACAAAAGCGCCTTGGATTCTTTATTTGCTGCGGTTTTCCAGAGCAGCTCAAGCAGCATATTGAGATGAACATCCCAAAGGAACTGCTTCAAAAATCAGTTGCCACCGAATGCTTCGGCGGGCAGATGGATATTTCAAAAATGGGCTTCATGCACAAAATGATTACGAAAATGGTCACTAAAGCAACGGCCAAGAATGGCACAGCACGCATGCCCGAGCCCATGCTTCAAAACATTGAGAAAATGGCACAAGCATTCAATAACGCTTAAGAATAGAGGCATAAAGTAATGAAATTCGTAAAAAAATTCTTTAAAATCGTACTTATCGCATTTCTGGCGATGCTGGTTGCAATGGGCGGCCTTGTGCTCTTCATGAATAGTGCAAATGGCGATAAGGGAGATAACAAGACCGTTCTGGCATCTGTTGATGAGAATGCGCCAAAGGCTCTTGTGGTCTATCAGCCTTCCATCTCCAAAAACTCCGACAAGGTTGCTAAAGCCATTGCCCAAGGCCTGAATGAAAAAGGCTATGAGGTCACGCTTAACTATCCTGGCAAGCATCTTGATACCTCACTTTCAGAGTATGACCTGGTTGTTTTCGGTTCTGTTGTTTACGCAGGCCAGCCGGCAAAGGCCTTAGCGGACTATATGGCGACAGTGAAGGCCTATGCTCCCAGGGTTGCCCTGTTTTCGGTAGGCGGATTAGACCAGTCCCCCGAGCTTGATGCGCTGGAGAAGCTGGTAGTGGGGTCCTCCGTGGAAAGCAAAACCAAATTCACAACCAAAAACCAGGATATGGTCAAAGAGGCGAAAGCTCTGGGTCTGAGCCTCGCCTCCAGGTAAGAGGCAATGGTTGCTGTTGTTAATGCTTTAACCGCTCTGCGCCTGACTTTAAGCTTCTTCGTATACAGTGGTATTGTTAACCATCAACCTTTTTGGTTGACCCTGATTCTTTGCGGTGTAATAGGACTTTCGGATTGGCTTGATGGCAGGCTAGCCCGGCGTTTCCATGCTGAAACCCGTGTGGGGGCTGTCCTAGACGTAGCTGCAGATCTAGCATTTATGATTCTTTCCTATTCTGCCTTGTGCCAGCGTGGACTGCTTCCCGCAGGAGTTTTAGTATTAGTCATCTATAAATTTGCGGAATTCTGCACGACATCCTATTTGGCTTCAAGGGGGAAAAACGGAAAGTCTGTCTTTATCTCTGACCCCTTGGGAAGAGCGGCAGCGTTCCTTTTTTACACCCTTCCTGCTGCTGTAGCGATGGTTCAAATAGTTATTCCGCGTTTTAACAGCTTACTTCTATTAGCTTATCTGTGCGTGCTCATTCCCCTGGTTGGGTTATCCTCAATAAGACGCATAGGTTGGCTTCTTAATCAGGGCCCACTTGGGCAAAAGGCTATCAAACCTACCATACGAGCGCTGGATCAACAACAAGGTTTGTAGAAGTTGATGGTTATGACAAAGGCGCACAAGTGGTATAATAAGGCATGTCAATCTTTTTACCAAAGGAGAATGAGCTTGAAGGAAGCTGATGGTATCACCAATTCCCCGGCCTATGAGGGGATCAAAGAAGGAAAGGCCGAAAAAGGCAAGAACTACGTCTACAGTCTTGGCGAAGAAATCGCCAATGCGACCACTCACGGCCCCATGGCAGCACTGGCGCTATTCCTGCTCCCGGTTGCGGCCATACGCGCTTACTTGAAGGGCGGCGTTCTGGATGCTGTCGGTGTTAGCCTGTTTGTTATTTCGGTATTTCTGATGTTTATGGCATCAACCCTTTACCATGTTATGGCTGTGGGGACACGTCACAAGTTTATCTTTAAGATTCTTGATCATATTTTTATCTATGTCGCTATTGCGGGAACCTATACACCCGTGGCGCTGTGCATTATCGGCGGGTGGCAGGGCATCCTCATTACGATCCTGCAGTGGGGAATGGTCTTGTTTGGCATTCTCTATAAATCCATCTCAAGACGTTCCATTCCCAAGGTGAGCTTGACAATTTATCTGGTTATGGGCTGGACGATTATCTTTTTCATGCCCATTCTTCTGGCAAAAGCGCCCACACCGCTTTTGCTGCTTATTTCTTTGGGCGGAGTTTTTTACTCGGCGGGGGCCTATTTCTATGCCAAGAAGGGTGTCAAGTACCATCACATGGTCTGGCATTTCTTTGTGAATCTCGGCGCCATCAGCCATTTTATCGGTATTGTGTTTTTCCTTCGCTAAGGCGGCACCAGACATGGAATGTCTGTGAATTGAACGCAGAACAAATCGGCTTATGATGTAATGATGCGTGCCATATAAGTTGGCTATGACTGGCATTAGTGAGAATAGTCCCGCTGATACATATTACAGACATAAGGGGGCGAAGAAAGCTTTTGACAGACGTCCTCCATGAAATTCGGACAAAGTTTGTAGCCTAGCTTACATGTTCTGCCGAACCTTGTGCCATTCGGCTTGTCCATACACAAATTGCGTTTCATACAGTCGAAACGATGAATACACCGATTAGGAATTCTGCCAACAGCAGATTTATTACTGGTTATAGCATGGCTTAGAATTTCTCTTGAGATGGTTGAAGCGCTTTTCCCGAGTTTAAGGGCAAGCTTTTTGATTGACATACGCTCGCGAAGGCAAAACTCAATTTGTAAACGTTTTGAGTCAGTAAGATGTTTGTTTTTCGACATAGCAAAAACTCCTTTCCAGACTAACCGCAAAGATACAATTCAACTTTGCCAGAAAAAGGAGTCAATTTGTTAGACTAAATGCAACTTTAGACTTTGTAGGTTTAAATGCAACCTCTTCCATTCTTAGGGGTCAAATTTAGTATGACAATTGAGGATTGGATTTTTAGGCGTAAAAAGCCCAATAAATAGCTTGACAACTCAAACGAGCTTATTGTATAGTCGA
>JAOABT010000330.1 GCA_026418215.1 Clostridia bacterium
AGATGTGTATAAGAGACAGCCTTTAATCCTGATAAGCTCCAGAGTCTGACACTTTTCCCTTTGGATGAGTAATGGTTGAGACATCTTATAAAAGACAGGCAAAGGGTTTCAGGCCCGTCAAGAATGAGCTGACGGCCCCAAAAAGCATCCATGACGGAGGCATATCCAAAAAAGAAATCTTCGGCCGTAGAGAGGCTTTTAAAATAAAGCCTGATACTCTGAATTGTTTCAAGGCGGTCATTCGTCATAGATAGTCCGTCAGGACTCCTTGTGAATTGCAGACAAGGCTCATGACCAAACGGTGAAAGGATGATGGTCGTATTCAAGGGCAGAAGCTCAAGTTCTTTCTTTATGTATACGTCCTTACAAGCCGCCTGGATAAAACCCAGAGCCCAGCGTAGGGCCTTCTTTTTAAGCAGGTGGAGCTTTAACGTATTTTTGTACGGAACAATGTCGTGAACAGTCTTCATACTTTGTCCCTCCCAACAGCATAACTTTATCATAATCGGGAGTATTGGAAAACAAAGCAGGAAATACTGTCGGTTTTTCCCTTAAACATTGTCGTTCAAAAGCACCATGTGGATATGATCCTCCCAGATTCCATGTATCTTAAGATACTTCTTGGCGATGCCTTCATGGTAAAACCCTAGCTTTTCAGCAACTCTGAGCGATCGGACATTTTTGGGCATGATATTGGCCTCAATGCGATGAAGCTGGTAATCGTTAAAGATAATATCTATTCCCTTTCTTAAGGCTTCAGTGATATATCCCTTATTGATATAGTCCTTATCGAGCTTATAGCCAAGATGACAAGACAGGAAGCAGCCCCGGATAATATTGTTGAACACAATGAAGCCTATGACTTTGGAAGGGTCATGCCGAGGCTCAATCCAGAGCTTGATCATACTCCCCTCGCGAAAGGCCTTATCCTCTTTCTCCAACACCTGCTGCTGATATGACACGGTATAGAAGCCTGCCGGCCTGTGAGGGTCCCACTCCTCTAAAAAATCGCGGTTTCGGTCATAGTAGTCGTAAACCCTCTTAGCATCTGCACCATCAAGCACTCTTAGCCTAAGTCTGTCAGTATGATAGTTTGTTTCAATGGTCATAGCTTTTACCTCCTTTATGATGGGGTATACTTCTCTTTACTTATAAGCCTAGTCTATTTCCCGACATCCACCTTCCTAACCGTCCAAGCCTTTGTCTAAAAAGACCCGTTCAGGCTATATATCAGCTCGTTGGTGGTGAGCTGTAAGATCCTCTATGTTGATATTCGCTCAGATTTATGCGTAATAGTCTTTTCACAGTACCCTAATCTCTAGATTTAGTCAAAAGTCTTTGGGGACAAAACGGCCAAAAGTTGAACAGCGCAGATTTCAATATCAACACCTCAAATATCTGCCGTTAGCATGTTTGTAGTTAACGGAATCACACAAGAGAATTTTCCAGAATTAATAATAAACAGAAATTGTGCATTATCAATAAACTTTACTTGTGATAGGTCTCATGATTGATGATCTTATATCCGCGGTAAACCTGCTCCAGAAGGATAATGCGAGCCAATTGATGGGGAAAGGTCATTCTTGAAAGGCAGAGCTTGCAGTCTGAGTCCTTCATAAGCGCACCGTCCAAGCCCGTTGATCCGCCAATGATAAAGGATATATCGCTTTTCCCTTCAAGCATTAAGCTCTGAAGCTGTCCGGCCAGGCCTTCAGAAGTAAGCTGCTGGCCATCAAGTGCCAAGGAAATGACATAAGTCCCCTTAGTCAATGCCTTTCTGATACGTTCAGCTTCCTTTTGTCTGACCTTCTCTTCTTGGAGGCAGCTTGCATTGTCGGGGGCTTTTTCCTCGTCGATCTCCACAACCTCAACCTTGCAAAAACGAGAAAGACGCTTCAAATATTCCTTTTGAGCGTCTTTTAAGTATTCTTCCTTAAGTTTTCCAACAGCGATAACATGAATGGTCACAGACAGCACCTCATACTTGTGGATCATCCGCCTTTAGATCGTAATAATCTTACTGGCTCGATCTCTTAAGGCAACCTCCAGATAAACATCCTCATTGGGCTTGATCTGCTTCTCTAAAAGAGCGTTGCACACGGTTTGATAAGCAAGCTCCGGAAAATTATTCTCCTGGCTCAAGTGCCCCAGCAAAAACCGCTTGGTGCCCATTTCAGCAAGATAGGCTACCACCTTGCCGGCCATTTCATTGCAAAGATGCCCATGATCACTCAATATGCGCTGCTTTAGCGGCCAAGGATAGCTTCCTGTTTTAAGCATCTCGATATCATGATTGGATTCCAGAAGGATCATATCGCTTTTTTCAAGATGGACCAAAAGCTCTCTGCTCATATGGCCGATGTCGGTAGCAATGGTAAGCTTCTTACCATCGATAAACAGGTTATAGCCGACTGGACATACTGCGTCGTGGGGAATAGGAAAGGGGCGGATTTCAATATCACCGAGGGTGATAATCTCACCAACTTCAATCTCTTTAATGGCATCAGGCTGAAGCTTTCCCATGAAGGGCCGCATGGCATCCCAGGTTTCTGAATTGGCATAGATGGGAATTTTATGTCGCCGGGCCAGAATGCCCGCACCGCTTATATGATCACTATGCTCATGGGTAACAAAAATACCCGCTATCTTATCAAAGGACTCTCCAATACTGGCTAAAGCGGCTTCAATTCTCTTTCCGCTTACGCCTGCGTCTATGAGCACAGCGGCCTCGCTGCCCGAAACATATATGCAATTGCCGCTCGACCCACTGAACAGACTGCAGACCTTGATCATGATGCTTCTCCCGTCTAATCCTCTTTGCTGTCAATGATGCGTCGAATTTCCGCTCCAAGGAGGCGGAACTTTTCAACCATCTTCTCATAGCCGCGATCAATATAGTCTACGTTGTATATCTCGGTCTCGCCTTCAGCAATAAGTCCGGCTATGACGCAGGCAGCACCCGCACGTAGGTCGACTGCCTTGATGGGAGCCCCCGAAAGCTTGGAGCCGCCCTCTATGACAGCCATTCTTCCTTCAACTCGTATTTTGGCACCCATACGCCTCAGTTCTTCAATATACTGAAAGCGATTGTCAAAAATACCTTCGGTAATGGTGCTGATTCCCTCAGCGCGAAGCAGCAGTACAGCTGCCGGCGGCTGAAGATCAGTCGGAAAACCGGGATAGGGCAAGGTTTTAATATTTACCTTTGAGAGCTTATCCTTGGCATTAATATGAATACTATCATCGAACTCTTCGACTTTGACGTTCATCTCGATAAGCTTTGCCGTTAAAGACTCCATATGCTTGGGGATAACGTTCTTGACAAGCACATCTCCTCTTGTCGCTGCAGCAGCAATCATAAAGGTCCCGGCTTCAATCTGGTCGGGGATGATGCTATGCACAACATTCCCTTTAAGCTCCCTGACACCACGAATACGGATAATATCCGTTCCTGCGCCTTTGATGTCAGCGCCGCAGGCGTTCAAGAAGTTGGCAATGTCAACAATGTGAGGCTCTTTAGCAGCGTTTTCTATTGTCGTAAGACCCTCTGCCCTGACGGCTGCAAGCATAATGTTGATTGTTGCACCCACACTCACAACGTCAAGGTAGATGGAAGCTCCGACAAGTTTATGTGCTGTCAATTTGATATGACCATGCTCAATCTCGACTTTTGCGCCGAGAGATTCAAAGCCTTTGATGTGCTGATCGATAGGGCGAACGCCAAAATTGCAGCCTCCCGGAAAGGTGGCCACAGCTTTTTTAAAACGTCCCAATAAAGCTCCCATTAAGTAATAGGAACCGCGTAGCTTGTGCATGTCTTCAGTTGTGGCCATATAGGAATTTGCATTTCGTGTATCTATTTTAATGGTATTAGCATCAATATTTTCAAATTTTGCACCGAGTGATTCCATTATCCTTTTTAGAATAGATATATCCAGGATGTCCGGGACATTCTCGATGGTACAACAATCGCTTAAAAGAAGTGCTGCGGGTAAAACGCCTACTGCAGCATTCTTAGCTCCGCTCACGGTGACTTCACCCTTTAACCTTTTCTGTCCGCGGATGATAAGCCTGTCCACTCGTACACCAACCTTCCGGTATTTTTCATAAAGTTACCCAGACAATCATTATAACATTAAACAATTCAAAATCGCAAATTTTATTCAACAAGGTGACAGAGGTAATTATATCCACTTACTTTAATTTCTCACCCTTTTGGGCATCATAATAGATAAAACTGTTGTCATCCATCGTGATGCGCCAGATAGGGCTGTCGTAGATTTCTCCCTCGGAAAGCCTGTGGTAACCAAACTCTATTTTTTTGATCGTACTGCGATTCGTGAGATTACTCATAACAAGCAGCTGGTAAGGAGAAATAATATCGAATTGCCTGTTCACCTTTTTAACCTCTTTTGCAGGTGCACTCACCTTCAATAGGCCGTTTGGGGTTAATGAAACCGATATGGGAAGATCAAATAAAACACCATTGTTGTACATCTGACCGATAAGAAGGCTTTTTTCATCTCCATTGCCCGCTTGATTTTCTATGTAGAGTGAGCTTCTGCTATAACCAATGTCAGCTAAATAGTTCATACTTTCTTCTGCGAATTTTTCCGGATCGCGGTAAAGAAGAGAACCTTCGCTGATTCTATCATGAATAATCAAGATATCCCCAGTAAGGCTGATCTCTTCCTCCCCCTCAGCATAAAGAACGGCATTATTTGCGATGGACTGAGTCACTTCATGACCGAAAACCTTAGCCGTTATCTTCTTAAAATCGTAGGTTTTGGCAATATAGTCAAGGGTTCCAGCCTTTGCGGGCCCCGAAGGAATAGAACCTTTAAGGGTTATTTCCTTAGACGCAAGATAATCTTTGGCATACTTGGTGTAATCGGACTGGAAACGAAGGCTTGAGTTTGTATAAAAAATGGTGGTCATAAGGAAAATATTAAGAAGAAGAAAAACAATGATAAGGATTGTCTTAGCTTTTGACCAATCCATTTATTTCTCTCCTTTCTCAAGCGGTATGATATATTCTCTTGCTTCGGTACCAATAATCCAATCAGGCTTAAGAAGCGTTGCGTTTTCAGCATTTCCATTCAAGACATATCCCGGCTCGAGTTTTCTGAACTGGTAGGGTTCCTTCTCGAGAATCTCGGGGTATAACGCTGGAATTTGCTTCTCAATGAGATTTCCAAAATAGATACTATAATTTTCAGGCGGCTGCTCCTCTTTAATTGACCGTATGAGCCATCTGACCTCGAGAACTCTATCACCGTTTGCCTTGATAGCAAGCGGTGCTACCAATTGGCCCTCACTATTACCCGGGTCCACCATATAGATAGGCGTTCCTTTATAAGCGTAGCAAAACTTAACCCAATAACCTATATCAGCCTTTTCAAAGCCGGTCATTACCAAGCTTACGCCACCATTAAGGCTTTTTCTGGGCTCAATGAAAGAAAGCACCTGACTGAGTGCATCACGGGGATTACCGATATCCTTTTGATTTTTTGGTAGGTAATTGTACTCTAAAAGGCCGTTATAATGGAGCTTGTAATAGTTTTCAGTATCGCTGAAAATTGCTTCTGAGTCGCTATATTTGGCCATGAGGCTGTCCTTCTGGCTCAGCAGAATATGACTTTGTATGCTCTCATTATTCTTTTTATCCAGAAGTATCTCAGGCGGTACTTCGGCCTTCAGAACTGAAAAAGGCTTTGTTTTCTGAGAATCCAGTGCCACAAGAATCTCCTGCCCCCTATCTCTGAAGGAAAGATCGACGAAGATAGGAAATGCGGCAGACATAACACTCAAGCCTGGTTCCTGCATACTCAAGTTGTCGGCAAGGGTTTTATAATATTTTTTCTCGACAAAGAGCTCACCTATATTGATCTGATACTGATAAACCTGATTATTATCATAGACATAGACTGTATTTACCGCTTCATTAACATCCTTCTGCGGGAAAATGGCTATGGATTGAATGGATTCGAATGCTTGAAAATCCTTTGGATTATAGTTCTCCAACCAAAAGACAATATCACTGGGCCAGCTTGACGAGAAATCCAGTCTCACATAACGTTCTTTTAGAATCGTTCCCCATTGATCTTTCGAAAGCACTTTGTACGGCCTTTTACTGCAAATGACCGGAAGATAGTTATCCTTGACGTCCTTCCATATCTTCTTAAAGTCGCTGTTACCCTCTTGAAGCTTCCATTGAGACGACTGACCGGAAGAAACAACAATTTCTTGAGGGTTAAAGTAAAGAGCTTCGATATCCTTCGTGTTTAGTTCATAGTATGCATCGCTTTGTACCAAAAATTGGGTCAGAAAACGAAAAGGGAATCCCTGGGCTTGTTGATTCCAGTGGATCCCGATTAATACCATAGAGGAAAAGATTAGACAGAGTAATATAACTGATTTTATTTTTTCTCTTTTTAGTCTTCTCATGTTGTGTACACCCTTCTTCAAGGTGCTTGCTTCTGGTTAAAAGAGTTTACGACTTCATCAAATGTAATTTTGACCTTCTCAATAAGCTTGAAACTTCTAGCTGTGATCTGATAATTACTAATTTGAAGGTTTTTGCCTAGAACAAGCTTATCTGCATCATTTTTTCTGAAAGCTATGACTCGTACATCATTAGTCTTTGTACTTCCAAGATAAAGTAAATCCACCTTGGATATCAAGATAACTGAGCCTTCAACACCATTTTGATCGGTTTCAATACTGTTAAGACGAGCGTATTGGCCCTCATCATTCTTGATATAAAGAAGCATGACTACTGGATTGTCACTGATAGAGCCGCCAGAGGTGGAATTAACGACATTGCCGGTAAATACATGTCGTAAAGGGTTGTTGAGATTGTACTCCCTCAAATAAGTAACATTTACAATTTCATTTTTATCCGAGGCAGCCTTATCATCAAACCATATGTTTTTATACTTATCTTCCAAGGCTGTAATACTACCGGGCGTTAAGCTATCCCAGGAAAAAGCCTTTTCTTCTTTTGAACCATTATCTGGCGCTGCGGGTGCTGCACCTCCGGCGAATGCTGTAACAGAAGCAGCCAGAAGCACAAACAGCATCACCAGTAGGAAGGTGATCTTCTTTGCCATAATATTTCCTCCAGACGAACACTGGCTTTATAAGGTGCAAAAAACAGGTAAGGTTTCCCTACCTCACAATATAAGTATATCGTAACTTGTGTTACAAATCCATTACGCACCATTTAAAATGCCATTACCATATAAAGTCGCCTACAGAGCCTGCTGTTGACGCTTTTTCAAAGGAAGCTCAATAACAATTTGAGTTCCCTTTCCCAGCTTGCTTTTGGCGCTGATATTCCCGCCATGCATAACGGCAATTTCCTTGGCAATTGCTAAGCCTAAGCCGGTTCCACCCATCTGTCTGGATCGAGCCTTATCGACACGGTAAAAACGTTCAAATATCCTCCCCAGGTCTTGTTCGGGAATGCCGATCCCGTTATCCTCAACAATAACAACGGCATAGTCCCTCTCAGAGTAGAGCTGAACATTAATCCTGCCTCTCTCTGGAGTGTACTTAATAGCATTCCCTATAATATTTATCAGGAGTTGATCGATTCTATGCCTGTCTCCCCGGATTAAAGGAATATTTTGTTTAGAAATAATCTTTAGCTCCTGCTTCTTGGCCTGAGCTTCTCTCTTCATTCTTTCCACACAGGATTGAGTAAGCTCTGAAATGGAGATGTCTTCGACGTTTAGCTTAATTCCGCCATCATGTTGAGAGAGTGTAAGCAGATCCTTCACAAGGCGCGTCATTCTATCGGTTTCATCATTAATAACGCCCAGGAAATGTTCGGCAGTCATTTGATCCTGAAGGGCACCATCCAATAGAGTTTCGGTGTAGCTTTTTACTGATGTAAGCGGTGTACGAAGCTCGTGCGAGACATTGGCAACAAACTCGCGGCGCATATTTTCAAGCTTATGCTCCTCAGTTATATCCTGAAGTACGGCAATAATACCATCAATTTGATTATTCTCATCGGTAAAACTCGCTAACTGCACACGGAGGAATCTGTCCTTATACTGGACCTTATGCAGTGTTTCGTTGATGACCTGTTCCTCATTAACCTTACTAATAGTCAATTCAATCCCAAGATTCTCCATAAAGGCGTCAAAGGGTGTTAATTCAGCCGAAGAGCTTTCCAGAATCATTTTTGATGCCGGATTGGTGTGAATGACTTGCCCATTTCTATTGAATGCAATAATACCATCCGTCATATAGTTTAGGATAGTCTCGACCTTCTTCTTTTCACTTGAAATTTCTGTGAGCATGGCTTTAAGCCTTGAGGACATGAAATTAAAGGTCTTAGCCAGTTTACCCAGCTCATCGTCGGATTTTACCTCAAGGGCATAGCCAAATTCGCCATCCGTTATTTTTTCCGCTTTATGCATGATATCGTAAATGGGCCTGGTGATAGTTCTAGACAAGATAAAGCCTATAAACAGTGCCGCCAAAACAGAGAAGACCATGCCCCAAAAAATAATATTATTGAATTTGTCCAGGACGTCGATAGCCTTTGAACGGGCGTACTTAAAGAAGATTATATATTTTCCGTCCTTTAAGGATTGGCTTCTGACGTAATCATAAAAATCTCCGGTAGAGGCACGCGTATACGCCTGATTTTCACCAGTAATCTTACCTGTACTATTTGACAGTACGGATAATAGATTTTCGGATTTGAATATCTCGTTTCTAAACCTCTGAGGATCTTCCTTATAGAGGGGATCCGATGAATACTTGATTTCAGTCGTGTTTTGATCAATAATCGTAAAGCTCTTATCAACGCTTCGAATGACACCCATAATAACCGGGTCAGTCTCAAGGGAGTCCTTAAGCGTTTCATAGGCAGTCGTTTGCGGATCCAGCTTAAGTGCATTATAGCTCGTTTCAATACTGCTCTTGAAGTCGGAGTAAAAGACTGACTCTACCTTAATGTTAAGAAAGACCCACACCACGGACATCAAAACGAAGGTTATGAGAACCAAAATAACTATTAACCGCCATTGTATGCTGCGCAAAAAGGCAGCTCTTGAGATATGATTTTTCATAAGCCCCTTTTATATAGCAGGATTAAAGTAATAGCCCACACCACGTTTGGT
>JAOABT010000355.1 GCA_026418215.1 Clostridia bacterium
CACTGCTTCTGTTCGAAGCCTTTTCAAAGCTGATCTTTCAGGTGGCTAATCGCAAGGAAACCGCCTATAACCGTGCTGTCCTCATGGCCGTGCTTATCGGAATCACCGGACTTTTGCGCGGTGCCATTCAGGGGCTTCACCTCTATGATGTTGTGGCCGCCTTGCTATGTGGTGCTTTTGTGTTCTCGCTGGCTGTCATCCTTATACCCGTCTCCGAGAGCTTTAGCCTGCAAAGATCCAACCGCATTCTTTTTGACGGAAAAACGCTGTTTGCAAAAGCTGCGCTTCTTTGTATCGGCATCATCAGCCTCCAGGGACTTTCCCTATGGAATTGTGAGCTGGGAACCGTTTTGGCGGGCTTTGCAGTCATGATTTTTGCCAGAAGAAAAGGCAGCGCTGTGGGGGCTTGCACCGGTGCATTGCTCGGTATGGTTGTTGCGATTTATGATCTGCCTGCTTCTCTTGAGGTCCCCGGCATGCTGGCCCTGGCCGGAGCTGCCGCTGGGTTGCCGGTCAAGTCCAGAACAGCCTCAGTCAGCCTATGGACGGCCATTGTGATCTTTTTCTCGGCTTTGACCGTGCTGGAAGGCACTTTGGTTATTAAATACTATGAAGCACTGGCAGCGGGAATCCTCTTCCTCCTGATTCCGCAGCGGCTGCTCAACTGGATAAGCGACGAGCTTGCGGGCGTAAGAGGCGCTTCCGATATCTTGGAGATAAAGGACGGAAGCCAGACCCATGAGGCGGCTGATCGCCTGTTTGTACTCAGTAAAGCCCTTTCCAAGGTATCCAGAAGCATCGACGAAACCCTCGCCGAGGACAGTGAGGATGACGGCTCGGTTGCCGAATGGATTATTGAGACTGTTGCAGAAAGGGTGTGCAACCGCTGCAGCCTGTGTGAACGCTGCTGGGGCACGCACTTTATCAAAACCTACAGGCTTATCGAAAAGGCTATCTCCGACCTTAAAACCGATGAAACGGGTCAGATTGAAATGCCGCCCTGGTTTAAAAGCACCTGCACAAAAACCGATAAGTTCGTTGAAACTCTGGGATCGGCTTATTCTATTTTTAAAACGGAGAATGTCTGGAGGCAGAAGCTTAACGAAACCCGCAGCTTATTGGCACGTCAGGCGGCCATGGTGTCGAGCAGCGTCATGTCGGCTGCCCGCGGCCTGATGGATACCTCGGGCAGGGATTATGAAACCGAGGGAAGGCTTTTAAGCATTGCCGCCAATATGGGTATGCCCGTCACAAGCTTCCGTCTTTATAATAAGCAGGAAGCAAAGCCCTTTTTGGAGGTTGTTTACGAGGCCAAGAACAAAATTAACCCAAAGAGTCTGGATGACATGATCCACGAAGCACTCCAAAGCGGCCTGGTGCGCGTGGGGGAAAGCAGACGTGACCTCATGGGCTACTCGGTGGTGCGTTACATGAGACAGCCCAAGTTCAAGAGCGCCACAGGTATCGCCAGAGTCAGCAAAGAAAGCAGCATGATCTCCGGGGACAATTTCGCCTTCTTTATCTCAAGCGAAGGCTATCATATCAGCGCGATAAGCGACGGAGCCGGCACAGGCAGAAGGGCGGAGCGTTACAGCAGGACAGCGATTCAAATGCTCGAAAGCCTCATGGAGGAAGGCATCGAAATCAGCCTGGCCATACGCCTTTTGAATCTTTATCTTAACTTGCGCGGAGAGAACGAACGGCTCGCTACCATGGATATCTGCGCCATTGACTTATCTTCCGGCGAAGCCTCCTTCTATAAATACGGAGCTTCTGCCTCCTTTATTAAAGGGCGGACCGAAACGCAAGCCATTCTCTCCGAAGAAAAGCAAACAGAAAGCGGCCCCGCTACCCACTATAAGCCGGCAACGCTGACCGCTGGCGATTTTGCTGTTATGCTTTCTGACGGTGTTTTGGAGGTGTTCTCCGAACAGGGCGAGCCCACTGCACTCCAAAGGTTTATAGAAGAGGTCGATACCGTCAATGCTCAGCAGCTTGCTGACACTATTTTGCAGGAGGCCCTGTCTCGCGCAAAGGATAAGCATGATGATATGACCGTTTTGGTTACGCGGTTATGGTGAGGCTTTTGCCGATAGGTACATTTCACCGGCCTTATAAATGTTTCCCGCCCCCATGGTAAGGACAAGATCACCCTGTGAGGCATTTTCCGAAAGATACTTCACGATATCCTCAAACTTTGAAATATAAACGGCATTCCCTGTATTGGTGTTAATGCGGTCAGTGAGGACGCGGGAGCTGATGAGCCCTGTGTCCTTTTCTCTTGCGGCATAGATATCGGTCACGACTACCGTGTCAGCCTGCGCAAAGGCTCTTGAAAAGTCGTCCAGAAGCTCATGGGTTCTGGTATAGGTATGAGGCTGGAAAACGCAGATCAAATGACCGGAGGTCAAGGGCCGTGCCGCTGTCAAGGTGGCCTGGATTTCAGTGGGGTGGTGGGCATAATCGTCCATGACACGGACGCCATGAGCATTTCCCTTGTCCTCGAGTCTGCGATGCGTTCCCTTAAAACGTTCCAAGCCCTTCACAATAGAGATTTGTGAGAAGCCCAGCGCGTGAGAAGCGGCTATAGCAGCCAATGCATTGGAAACATTGTGAAGCCCCGGCACCGAGAGCCTGACCTTGCCCCAGACGGTCTTCTTATAGGTGACGGTAAAGGAGGCATAGCCTTCGGTAAACGTGACGTTTTCAGCGGACCAGTCGGCATCCTCGGCATTGAGCCCGTAGGTCACAACGGGGCGGGTCAATGTCTTGGAAAGCATCTTGGTCTGGGGATCATCGACATTGAGCACGATGATGCCGGGATTTCGCACATTGCCCAAGAAGGATTCAAAGGAGCTTCGGATATGGTCTATATCCCTGAAATAGTCCAGATGATCCGCGTCAATGTTGAGAACGATGGCAGGCGGGGGACGGAACTTTAAGAAGCTGTCCTTATAC
>JAOABT010000361.1 GCA_026418215.1 Clostridia bacterium
TGTATAAGAGACAGGCTTTCCATCACCCGAAGCAAAGGTTGTGGCAAGTGCCTTATCAAGGCCGTAGATGGTGACATCCTTGGGGCTTTCGTCAATAAGCCTCTTTGTGGTCGCTGTATCGGCAGATGCTGCCATATCGTCAACGGCCGTGCTGTCAACACTGAACCCTGTTGTTTCCCATACCTTGGCCTTCTCCGTGGTTTTCTTGGAGGTGCCGTCGCCGTTGTCAACGAGCTTTTCAACATCCCTCTCAGCCTGAGTCAGGACAATATCCTGCCCCTCCCTTTTTAAGGTGATCTTGGTGATTTGATCCTTGGGGATATCCACCAGCTTGACCTCATCGACCGAAGCGGAAGGCGTTGGCGTCACCTGCCCCCATGGGGTTGCAGACGCCGACTGAGGCGTCTGCTTTTTCTGGGTCCCGCTTAATACAATGAAGGCCACAAGGAAGACCACAAGAACTCCGCCAAGGATTGCGATCTTCTTCCAGTTCTTCATCATAAATGCTTCCTCCTAACGAATACAAACACACCTAAGCCGATGACTGCGAGAGGCAGTACGAAGGCCAGCATGATAAAGGCAATGAACTTGCTCTGTTCAGACAGGTTTAAGGGCTGCTGAGCGAGGCTCTTGGAAGGAACGATGACGCTGTCGGTCTTATCCTGCATCCAATTGAGGATGGAAATGACATAACGCGTTCCATTGTTTCCCGCACTCTTCATCCAGTCGTTGGTAACAAATTGAGCATTACCAATTACAGCTATCTTGCTGGGTTTTGACGATTCAATCTCAGAGATGGCGCCCAAAAGGAAGGGGCCATTGGAGTCCTTGTTGGTCACGAGGCTTCTGCTCTGAGATTTATCCGAGGTCATGAAGAGCGCTGTGGGCTTAACGTAGTCCTTGGCGTTCTGATTGATGACCACGCTTCGGCAGTTTGGCAGGTAGACGAACAGGGAGTTGGGGTCAAGGCTCTTGGTGACATCGCTTTCAGTTGGATGAGGAATGATGATATTAAAGTCGTTATAATACCAGTTCTGGTCGCCCTCAAGGACATAGTCGTTATTAACACCCAATGCGTAGCGCTGCATGACCAGGTTAAAGTTGGTAAGCTCGGTGGTATCGCCTTGTACATCCATGAGGAAGATGGCGTCTCCGCCCTTGTCCAGATAAGCCTGAAGCTTCTCCCTTTCCTTGGGCAGAAGGTCGGTCTTAGGTGCCGCAAAGATGATGGCAGACGCGTCCTGAGGGATATCGCCGGATAAGGAAAGATCCTTGATTTCATAATTATTGGAGGCAATGGAGGCAGTCAAATCGGAAAGCTGCTCCTCCTTGGTGATTTCACCATGGCCCTTTACAAAGTAGATAACAGGTGTGCTCTCAGACGTTACACTCTTGATGGCGCTTGAGAAGGCCTGTTCGATCTTTACGCCCGAAGCCTGGGGATAGCCGGAGGTGGAATAGTCGTATTCGACCATTTCATCCTGGGTCACCACCTTGGACTTATTCCCGCTCTTGACCACGATGCTTCCTTCCTGGATACCCTTGGTCTGCTCGGGGTCAAGTTCTCTTTTGATAAATGTCGGGTCCTTTTCAACGTCTACAAACTTTAATTTCACTTTGCCGTTGCTCTTGATGTTGTATTGCTTTAAAACTTCAAGGATTTCTTTCACGGAAAAGTTCTTCTCTTCGGTCAGAACAATGACATCAACGTCCTTGTTGAGAGACTTCAGCATGGTGATGCTTGGCTGGCTTAAGGAATACAGCTTGTTCTTCGTAATATCGAAACGTACTCTGTTTCTTACTGAATCGAGGCCGAGGACAGCATTGAAAAGCACAATGATGGCCACAACCACAGCCGTAAGAACGAAAGCGTAGGAACCAAATTTCAAGCTTCTATCATTCATTTTTTTCATTTCTATCACCCCTGACTCCAGCGCTTGTGTTCAAGGACCCTCACCGTGAGGAAGATGAACACGGCTGTAAAGCTAAGCATAAACACGACGGAGGTTAAATCGATGATACCCTTGCCGAAATCATCGTACCGTTCACTGATGGAAAGCCAGAGCAGAGCCTTGTTGAGGAAGCCCTTCAAGAAGCTGGCAAGGAAGTTGAGCGTAGTTAAGGCAAACAAGGATACAAAGCTGATGATGGCGGCCACGATCTGGTTCTCGGTCAGCGAGGAGGCAAATACGCCCACTGCGACGAAAACCGCACCGTAGAGGATAAAGCCCAAATAGGAGCTTGCAATGAGGGCTACATCAGGCTTCCCGAAGATCATGAGAATCAGCGGGAAAATAAGGGTTACAGCGGTCATGACGAGGAATACGCAATAGGCTGCAAGGAATTTTCCCATGACGACGTCTGTGAGACGGGTTGGCGATGTGATCAAAAGCACCTCGGTGCCGTTTTTCTTATCCTCGGCGATGGTTCTCATGGTGAGGATGGGTATGATGAATAGGAGCAGAAAGCTCATGTTCCCTACAAATTCACCCATGAAATCTGAAACGCCGTAGCTAAGGCCATTGTTGAAAAACAGCCCCAGGATAAACATAAAGAGCCCGATAAGAACGTAAGCAATCGGGGAGTTAAAATACGATCTGAAGTCGCGCTTCATAATAGCAAGCATACTTTACTTGACCTCCTTATCTTCAGCCGTTGTCAACTGGAGGAAGATATCCTCAAGAGACAGGCTCAGGGACTTAAGCTCAAGAATGGCAAAGCCGTGCTGTGCCAGCTGGTTGAAGATGGGCTTTCTCACATCCACATCCTTATCAGCCTCAATAATATAGCTGAATTCGTCTTCCTTAAGCTTTCCGCTGGTCTCGAGGTACTTGACGCCGTAAACATGGCCGAGGATATCCTTAACCTTGTTTTCTGGGCCTGCAACCGTTATGGTGAAGCGTGAAAAGTCGGCCAGCTTCTTGGACAGGTTGTCCGGTGTGTCAATGGCTGCAATCTTACCCTTGTTGATGATGACAACGCGGTCACAGATAGCACTGACCTCAGGCAGAATATGCGAGCTTAAGATAATGGTGTGGTTTTTACCTAAGGCCTTTATAAGCTTTCTGATCTCAATGATCTGCTTGGGGTCGAGACCTACGGTAGGCTCGTCGAGGATAAGCACCTCGGGTGTTCCCACAAGGGCCTGTGCCAAGCCCACTCTCTGCTTGTAACCCTTTGACAGGTTCTTGATCAATCTGTGGCTGACATGAGAGATCTTAACAAGCTCCATGATATCCTTCTTCTGGCTCTTCCAGTCCTTTGAGGGGACACCCTTCAGGTCCGAGCAGAAGTCAAGGTATTCATTGACGGTCATATCCAAGTAAAGGGGAGGCAGCTCCGGGAGGTAACCAATATGCTTTTTTACCTCAACGGGGTTCTCCAGAACGTCGAAACCGGCTACCTTAACCGTTCCCGAGGTGGAAGAAATAAAGCCGGTGAGGATGTTCATGGTGGTGGATTTTCCCGCACCGTTCGGGCCCAGGAAGCCAAGGATTTCGCCCTTTTCAACTGTAAAGCTGATATCGTCGACAGCCTTGATTTTCCCATACTGCTTGGTTAGATTTTGAATCTCTATCATGCTATTCCTCCTTCTTTCATGTGGTAAGAAGCAAAATGAATCCCTAGAATGGCATCAATCATAAAGAAAGCGGGCTTTTGATCCATACTGAATGAAACAAGTAACCCGCCGTATCTTCAATCGATAGTTCCATTATGAACGATATTCGTGAACAGATTGTGAACAAATTGTAACAAAATCGTTAGATTTACCTGCCTAAAGAGGTGCCAAAATATTTTGTAAAACTTCCGTAGAATTTGGCGAAAAATGTCGGAAACCTAGAATTGATGCGGGTTTTGTTGACTTAAGACTCAAAACATGTTACTATTTGTTTGTAGAAAAATGTTCTTTTTCCTAAAAGAGGAGGGAGATACGAATGAAAAGCATTGAGAAGGTACGAAACCGCCTTAATCGCGCTATTTCATCAGGCGACAGCAAAGATGTGATTCTAAGTATAAGCCGGCATCTGGACGAGCTCATTGTGGAGAGGATGAAGGTACAGAATAAAAAATACATATCAAAAGGGCAATAGCCGCAAGGCCATTGCCCCTTTTTTGCTTATTCCGGCTTAGCCAAGCAGAGTTCTTGACCGCAAGCAGCAGGCTTCAACCGCGGAGCTTTTCTACAAACCGGCGAATTCTTATGAGCGCTTCGCGTATCTTGTCAATGGAGGTTGCATAAGTAGCACGGCAAAAGCCCTCTCCGCAAGCTCCGAAGGCATTGCCGGGAACCATGAGCACCTTTTCCTCCTTCAAGAGCCTTTCACAGAACTCATCAGAGGACAGGCCCGTTGAGCGTATGTCGGGGAAGGTGTAGAAAGCACCCAGAGGTTCAAAGCAGCTTAGGCCTATTTTATTAAAGCCGTCAACCATGATAAGACGTCTGCGGTTATATTCGGCTACCATGCGCTTAACTTCCGGTTCTCCATTTCTTAAAGCTTCGGCTGCTGCAAACTGGGCGGTTGTGGGGCTGCACATGATGGCATACTGATGGATTTTCTTCATTTGTTCCAATGGCTCAGCATGCCCGCACACATAACCGATTCTCCAGCCTGTCATGGCATAGGTCTTTGAAAAGCCGTTGATAACCAGCGTCTTTTCCTTCATCTCAGGGAATTGTGCAATGGACACATGCTTGCCCTGATAAAGCAGCTCACAATAGATTTCGTCTGAAATGACCACAATCTCCTTGTCCTTGAGAACCTCGACAATGGCCTTGTAGTCCTCATAATCCATGGTGGCTCCGGTTGGGTTGTTGGGATAACCGATGATAATTGCCTTCGTTCTTTCGGTAATGGCATCGAGAATCTGCTGGGGCTTCAGTCTGAACCGGTCCTCAGCCTTGAGCTCGATGGTTACCGGGGTGGCGCCTGTAAACATGACGCAACCTTTATAAGCCACAAAGGAGGGCTCCGGTACGATAACCTCGTCACCGGGGCCGGCAAAGGTTCTGAGCGCAATATCGATGGCTTCGCTGCCGCCGACGGTCACAAGGATCTCATTGACCGGGTTATAGGTCAGGCCGAACCTGTTCTTCATGTAGCGGGAAATTTCCTCGCGCAGCTCAATGAAGCCCGCATTGGAGGAATAAAAGGTCTTTCCCTTTTCAAGAGAGTAAATGCCTTCCTCGCGGATGCTCCACGGCGTCTCAAAATCGGGCTCGCCGATACCCAGGGAGATGGCGTCCTTCATCTCGTTGATGAGATCAAAATATTTTCGTATACCCGAGGGAGGCGTCACCTGAATGTTCTCCCTCATTAATTGCTTGAAATTCATAAAACCACAGCCTCTCTGTCATCTTTCTGGATTCTGTTGAAGATAATGCCGTTGTCCTTGTATTTCTTAAGGACAAAGTGGGTCGCACAGCTTAACACACCTTCGATAGGCGCAAGCTTCTCGGCGACAAACAGAGCGACCTCCTTCATGGTTTTGCCTTCCACCACAACAAAAAGGTCAAAGCCGCCCGACATGAGGCTGCAGGCTGACACCTGAGGGAACTGATAGATTCTTTCGGCGACCTTGTCGAAGCCCTGGCCTCTCTGGGGAGTCACTTTAACTTCAATGTAGGCTGTGACCGTTTCACTTTCCGCCTTTTCCCAATCGATCAACGTGTTGTATCCCATAATAATGCCCTTGGCTTCCAGTTCTTTAACCGCGCTCTTAACCGCCTCAGCTGTTGTGCCCAGCATAACCGCCATTTCATCGTCTGAAATCCTGCTGTTGGTTCTTAAAATCTCAAGAATCTCCTTTTGCATAAAAAACAACTCCCTTCATATTATCAAAAATCAAATTGCCTGATGATAGAGCAAAACCCTGCTGATTCAGCAGGGCTTTAATGCACTTATTCATAAAATACGCCAAAGCCGCATGTTTGGGTAACGGTGCGGCCGCCTTGACCTTATTAGGCTTCATCTCCGCTTCTCTCAGTATATTCCGTTTCCCTGGACTCTATGTAGGTGTCAACGTCATTTAAGAGAGACTGGTACTTTGAAAGCATATCAACCACCTGATTTTTCATGGCTTTAACGTCACGCTTGATATCGATGATTTTTTCTCTTTCACTTTCCAAGGTCTGCTCGAGTCTCGCCTTTTCCGCTTCCGCTCGCGCCTTGGCTTCCGCCATGATGGCATCCGCTTTTTCCTGCGCCTGAATGAGGGCGCTGGCTATCCTCTCCTTTTCCTTGCTGAGGTTAAGGTTATCCTGTGACGCGGAATCATAACGCGATTTCATTTCACGAATCTGAAGCTTGAGATTGGAGATTTCGTCATCCTTTTCCTTCAAGCGCTGATCAAACTCATGAATAATCTTTTCAATATAAGCGTTAACATCGGATTTGTTAAAACCTATTGCGGATGTTCCGAACTTCTTTTCACCTGACATAGCCAACACTCCTTCTCCTTAAAACTTTAAGACCCTCAGCTTTACAGATATTTATCCATCAAAAGCTTAAGGTCTGCCTTGGAACGGGCGCCAACAACTCTTTCAGCCTGCTGACCGTCCTTGTAGACGATCAAGGTGGGGATACTCATAATATTGAAATTCTGAATGAGGGCACTTTCCTCATCCACGTTGATTTTTCCGATCACAAAGCGGCCGTCGTATTCACTGGCCAATTCATCCAACGTTGGTGCGATGGCCTTGCAGGGTCCGCACCAGAGCGCCCAAAAGTCCAAAAGAACAGGAACCTTCGATTGCAGAACCATTTCATCAAAATTAGCGTTGGTAATGGTAAGTACCTTCTCAGAAGCCATTTTAAGCATCTCTCCTGTTAATGTTATCCAATAATCCGCCATGTTTATTTTATAGTCTATAATATTATTCGCTACTTTACAACAGGATATTTACCCTACGTTTGTGGCATGCTACCTGAGTCATTAGTCCTATTTTGTCTAAAATCAACAGGAACACCGTTTTCTTTTCAGTCGAAATAGTAAGTTTCCTGTGTTGCTATTTTTTAGGTCCGCAGGTATTATTAAATTGACGATTTGGGTATATTTAAATTTGTAGCGACAAAAATAAAGTCGGAGGTTAACTATGTATAAATTTGGCAAGATCAAAGTAACGACGGCCATCCCCGAAAGGCTCTCGGGACTGAAGGATATTTCAATGAACCTTTGGTGGTCCTGGAACAACGAAGCTATTGACCTTTATCGCGAAATCGATCTCGCCCTCTGGGAAAGGCTCAACCGTAACCCCGTCCGCTTTCTCCAGGAGGTCAGCGTCAGAAAGCTTGAAGAAAAGCTGGCTGATTCCGAATTCTTAAGCCGTTATGACAGAGTCATGGAAGACTTCAGCAATTATTTGAAGAATGAAGATACCTGGTTTAACCATAACTTCCCTGATTTCAAAAACGAGCAAATCGTCTATTTCTCCGCTGAATACGGTATTCATGAGGTTCTTCCGGTTTACTCCGGCGGTTTGGGCGTTCTGTCCGGCGACCACTGCAAATCAGCAAGCGACCTGGGCCTTCCCTTTACTGCCATCGGCCTTTTTTATAAGCAAGGCTATTTCGATCAGCGCATTAACGCTGAAGGCTGGCAGGAAACGAACTTCACCACACTCAATTACTCACAGATGCCTGTTTCTCCCGTTTATGACGCCAATGGCCGCCCCTTGACCGTTTATGTCGAGCTCGCAGGCCGCGTGGTTTATGCCCGCATCTGGCGCATTGATATCGGAAGAGTCAAGCTATATCTGATGGATACAGACGTTCCTGAAAATAATCAGTATGACAGAGCCCTCACGGAAAGGCTCTACGGCGGCGACCGTGAAACCCGTATCCAGCAGGAAATCCTGCTTGGTATCGGAGGTATCCGCACTCTTGACGCTTTGGGCATCAAGGGCACCGTGTTCCACATGAACGAGGGCCATTCCTCCTTCATGTCCCTTGAGCTTGCAAGAAAGCTTGTCATGGAAAAGAATATGCCCTTCCGTGAGGCACGCGAAATCGTATACTCCTCTTCCGTGTTCACCACCCACACTCCTGTTCCGGCCGGCAACGATGTGTTCCCGCTGGATATGATGGACCGCTACTTCGGCAACTACTGGGGCCAGCTCGGCTTACCTGTCTCTTATACACATCTCCGAGCCCACGAGAC
>JAOABT010000227.1 GCA_026418215.1 Clostridia bacterium
GCCACAAAGTCCACCGCACCAGCATTCATGGCCTCAAAAACTGCTTCGCTGGCTGAGCTTACAACAATGGTCGGAAGAGGATACTGGGGAAGCAGCCGTTTAATGAACTCAATACCGTTCATTTTAGGCATTTCAATATCACAGGTCATAACCTGAGGTTCAAATTCCAGTATTTTATCCCTGGCATCAAAGGCGTCATGGGCGGTTGCCACCACCTCAATATTGGGGCTTGAGGACAAGCCCCGCTTCAATAGCTCTCTCGAGACCAGGGAATCGTCAACAATGAGGACCTTAATTCTTCCAAAATTCATAGTCCAACCCCCGTCATACTTTTTGGTAGACAGCAGGCATCATGGTTTTGAAGCGGGTTTCTTCGCGGGTAATGGATTCAGAATGCCCAACAAAGAGGTATCCGCCCCATTCAAGGCAGTCATAAAGCTTATGAATAAGCTTTGTTTTGGTTTCCTGGTCGAAGTAAATCATGACATTCCTGCAGAAGATAACATGGAAGCGTTTCTTAAACGGGAAGTTCTCTTCCATGAGATTAAATCTTCTGAAGATAACCTGATCTTTGAGGCTGTCAGAAGCAACAGACCGCTCGCTGTCCAGGCGCCTGAAGTACGTATTCAACCAGGTTTTTGGCAGGTCCTCCAGCCGGTCGTTCCCGTAAATTCCCTCTATGGCTTGATTGAGAACCTTTGTCGAGATATCGGTGGCAAGAATTCTTTTATCCCAGTCCATAGGAAAATGATCATTCACGAGCATAGCCAGCGTGTAGGCCTCCTCGCCCGAGGAGCAGGCTGCGCACCAAATCCTGACATCCTTATCCCTGATGGTCTTGTCGAGCTGCGGAAGGACATGACTTTTTAGAAAGGAGAAATGGTCCGACTCTCTCATAAAATAGGTATGGTTTGTGGTTATTTTGTTAACCAGGGTTAGCACCGCATCACCCGATTTATCGGCTACCATATAGTCATAATACTCTTTGAAGCTTTTCATATTAAGGCTCTGGAGAACCCCTTGAAGTCTCCCGTTGACGAGAGCCTTTTTTTCATCCTTCAGGTGTATGCCGTAATGAGCCTTGATAAAGGTCGCCAAAAGCCTGAATTCTTCATCCTTCAGCTGGATACTGAAGGGCGATGTCGTGTCTATTTTTACGAAAGAGCCGTTGATGTCCATTTCGTCCTTCCTTCTGGTGCTCATTAATATTTGCCAAAGTCATTATCGCTTAAGTTAATGGTCCTGGAACCGGTAGCAGCTTCCTTTAACGCCTTTTTGGGCGTCGCCTTCTTAGCCTCCATCTCTCTTTCAAGCATGCGTAGAACCTCAGGCTTGATGTCGTCCAGTCCCCTGTAGGAGCGCCCGTTCTTTTTTAGCTTGAAGCGTTCAACCTGCTCCTTGAGGAATTGTGCCTGGCTTGCCAGCTCTTCGCTTGCCGCCGCACTTTCCTCACTTGTTGCCGAGTTGTTCTGGACTACCTGGGAAACCTGCAATACGCCCTGGTTAATCTGCGTAATGGCTGCAGCCTGCTCATTGGATGCCTGAGCGATTCCCCCCACAAGACCGGAGACCTTGGATACACCCTCAACGATTTTGTTAAGCGCAGCGGCTGTTTCATTTGCGATGCGGGTTCCGTCATTGACCTTCTTGATAGAGCCTTCGATCATATCGGTGGTTTCTTTTGCAGCGTTCGCCGAACGTGCTGCAAGGTTTCTAACCTCCTCAGCGACAACAGCAAAGCCCTTGCCGTGCTGACCTGCACGTGCGGCCTCAACGGCAGCGTTCAATGCAAGAATATTGGTCTGAAAAGCAATTTCGTCAATGACCTTTATGATTTTTGAGATATTGCTGGAGGATTCATTGATACCGTCCATGGCCTTCAGCATTTCCTGCATCTGGCTGTTGCCTTGAAGTGCGTTGGATTTTGCAATATCGGCGATTTGGTTGGCCTCATTGGCCCCGTGCGCATTACGTTGGGTCTGGTGAGAGATTTCCTCCAGCGAGGAGGTCAGCTCTTCGATAGAGCTTGCCTGCTCGGTAGCACCTTGAGAAAGCGTCATGCTGGACTCAGAGACCTGCTGGGAACCTGAGGCCACCTGGTCCGAAGCGCTCGCAATATTCGTCATGACCTCGTTGATATTCTCGGTCATCAGGCTGAAGGCTTGGGCAAGCTGCCCGACCTCATCCCTACCGGTTATGGCGATATCCACATTCAAATCACCTTCTGCAATGCGGTTGGCCGCTTTTAATAGCGTATTTAAAGGCTTACTGATAAGATTTGCTATAAACAAGCCCAAACCAATAGCGATCAAAACACTGGCGATTACTAGGATGATCATAACCGTGGATTGCGTTTGGTAATTCGAAGCGTTATTAAGGGCATCCTGCTTCGCTTGGTTAAGATCATTCTGGATGATGGCCTCCAGATCAGTATCCACCTTTGTTCGCGCCGTTCCCAAGGCTTCATCCCTTGAGATGGCCTCGTTGTAATTACCGCTTCGCATCAGCTCGATATTCTCGCTTCTGATCTCGCGGTACGCGGCCAAATCGTTCTTTAGGGTTATAAAAAGCTGTTTCACCCTTTGGTCTTCACCTTTTATAGTGCCTTCAAGCTCGGCCAAGGTATCATTGGTGAACTTCGCATGATTATTGATGTTATCAACATGTTCCTGGAATTTTGACAGGTTTCTTTCATAAAGCAGGAGAAGATATTCAGTTCTGACCTGTATAATGCTTTTTTGTATCTCAGCCATTTTCTGTGAAGGTAAATAGTTGTTGGTATATATATTGTCGGCGGTTCTGCTGAATGTGCCCATGTTAGTGATACCGATATAGCCCACCAAGGCTACAAACAGAGCAATAATAACAAAGCAAATAATGAGCTTAGTCCTGATTCTGAGATTATTCAGGCTCTTCATACCTCTTCCCTCCAGCGGTTAGTTGATCTGTATACTTTCGATGTCCTGTTCATTCAAAAGGCTGTGGCAGTCGAGCAGAAGCTTGACATCGTTTCCGGCCTTGCCAATGCCCTTGATATAGCGGTTTCCTTCTTTATTGATGACAGGGGGGTCCACAATGTTTTCCCCAGGGATTGAAAGCACCTCAGAGACCATGTCCACAATCAAGCCAATCGACATTTCACCTATATCCACGACAATGATACAGGTTCTGTCGTTGTACTCCTTTGCCGGCTTTTTAAAGCGCAGCCTTACATCCATGACAGGGATAATCTTTCCTCTCAGGTTAATAATCCCGCGCATGTAGGCAGGAAGCTCCGGTACTTCGGTAATGGGCTGAATTCCGATGATTTCAGTGACATAGCGTATCTCAATACCATAGACCTCGGTACCGAGTGTGAAGGTGAGATACTTCCCCTCCATCGTGTCTTCATTTTCCATAGCTTCATCAATTAATGCTTCAGACATATACCCTCTCCTTTCCTGGTCATGCCGAATGCGACAATGCATTGATATCCAGGATCAGGCTGATATT
>JAOABT010000457.1 GCA_026418215.1 Clostridia bacterium
AGCTTCACGGACGCCCCGAAGCCTACATGAAGCTGGAACCCGGTGCTATAGCTTATTATGATGGGCTAATTAAGGTTGATTTGACAAGCCTTATACCCATGATCGCGCTGCCGTTTCACCCAAGTCATGTCTATACCATTAAAGAGCTCAATCATAATTTGATAAATATTTTGAGAAGCGCAGAAGAGGATTGCCGAAAAGCCATAAACAACCCGGCCGTCGACTTCAGCCTCACCGATAAAATTGTGGGGGGCAGACTCAAGGTCGATCAGGGAGTAGTTGCCGGCTGCGCGGGTGGATCATTTGAAAATATTACAAGGATATCACGCCTTTTTGAGAATCACTCTACCGGGAACGACCCTTTTAGCCTGAATATTTATCCCGCGAGCCAGCCCATTAATCTGGCGCTTGTACGAAACGGCTCAACGGAGCGGCTCATGCAGGCCGGAGCCATCGTAAAATCGGCCTTCTGCGGTCCTTGCTTTGGTGCAGGCGATACCCCGGCCAATCATGGACTCAGTATCAGACACACAACAAGGAATTTCCCCTTTAGGGAAGGTTCAAAACCCGGCTCAGGCCAGATTGCAGCCGTGGCCTTGATGGATGCTCTTTCCATAGCTGCTACAGCCGTCCACGGAGGTTTTTTAACCCCTGCAACTGAAATGGATATTCCTTCAGAGTCTATGCTGGACTACACTTTTGACGACACAGTCTATCGTAACCGAGTTTATTACGGTTATCATAAGCCAAAGACAGAGGAACCACTGCAATATGGGCCGAATATCGCGGACTGGCCACAAATTCCTTCTCTTTCAGACCATATCCTTTTAGAGGTGGTTTCTGTTATAGAAGATCCCGTAACAACCACTGACGAGCTCATCCCATCGGGTGAAACCTCGTCCTACCGCTCAAATCCTCTGAAACTGGCAGAATTTACGCTGTCACGACGGGACCCGTATTATGTTGAAAGGGCTAAAAAGGTTCAGAAAGAGGCAAGTGAATGGTTAAAGGATCGAGGCGGCCAGCTGGAAGCAAAGCTTAAAGAAATCCTGTCCCATGCGTTGAAGCTTTCAGAATCGGAGGATCGGCTGGAGCAAGTGATGGCCAAAATGCAGCTAAACAGTGCTATCTTCGCTACTAAACCGGGTGACGGCTCAGCCAGGGAACAGGCGGCATCGTGTCAGAGGGTGCTGGGCGGTCTTGCCAATATCGCGAAAGAATACGCCACCAAGCGGTACAGAAGCAATCTGATCAACTGGGGCATGCTTCCCTTTACCTTGAAAACAGGCATGGATAAGGGATTTGAGGTTGGAGACCACCTTTTTGTTGAAAATATTAAGGAGAAGGTTATGAAAGGGCAGGAAACAATTGAAGCTGTAGCGGTACGCTCGGACAAAGCTTGGACAGTGACGCTTGAATTAAAAAATCTGTCGGATGAAGAACGCAAGATCATTCTCGCGGGCTGTTTGATTAATTATTATGCGGGGCGTTCGAAGGATAAGGTCTATTAATATTGTCATCTTTATGTAAAGGTATCCGGCTTAAAGTAGGGCCATCAAATTAAGTGCACATGAGTTGCTGGGTTAGAGATATTATTGACTAGCTTTACTTGGTTTCGACAGTCTATCAGTGCAAAGAAAAGATGAGGATTGTTTAAACTTACACAACCTTAAATTTGTGGATAAAAGTGAAAAAGACCGGGGAATTCTCGGCCTTTTCACTTCCAATTAGGCTTTGTTGACCATCTGTTATTGCTGATATAGGTTAGTTCATTTAACCCTTCTCGACCCGTCCAGTATCCTGATATAGCTATTGCACTTACCTTCTTAACCCATCCCAAATTTCGGTATTGCTTTTTGAGAACTTCCACTTGTTCGGAGGCCTTATCTGGGCTTTTGCCTTACATTACTTTTGTATAACAACTCGGGTTCCTACACCCACGTAGTCGAAGAGCTCTTCGGCGTCGTTGTTGGTTAACCC
>JAOABT010000492.1 GCA_026418215.1 Clostridia bacterium
AGATGTGTATAAGAGACAGCCAGTACATTGGCACCGAACATCATCATACGTGACAGCATGCAGCGCACCTTTTCTCCTCCCGACAGTACATTGACAGGCTTGTAGACATCGTCGCCGGAGAAGAGCATTCTGCCGAGGAATCCTCTTAAGAAGGTTTCGGTCTTGTCACGGGAATACTCCTCAAGCCATTTGATGATGGAGGTTTCGCAATCATTGAAAAATTCCGAGTTATCCTTCGGGAAGTAAGATTGTGAGGTACTGACGCCCCATTTGAAGGACCCTTCGTCGGGTTTGATTTCTTCCATTAAAATCTTGAACAACGTCGTGTTGGCAATTTCATTCTCGCCTACGAAAGCCACCTTGTCACCCTTGTTGAGCCTGAAGGAAACGTTATTCAAAACCTTAACGCCGTCAATGGTCTTGCTGATGCCTTCAACCGACAGGATTTCCTTGCCGGGCTCACGGTCCATCTGGAAGCCCACCCATGGGTATTTACGGGACGAAACCGGCATGTCCTCCAAGGTCAGCTTATCAAGCAGCTTCTTTCTTGAGGTAGCCTGCTTGGATTTGGACTTGTTGGCCGAGAACCTTGAAATAAAGTCCTTCAAGTCCTTTGCCTTGTCCTCATTCTTCTTGTTCTGTTCCTTGATCATGCGCTGGATTAGCTGGCTGGCCTCATACCAGAAATCGTAGTTACCCACGAAAATCTTGATCTTGCCATAATCGATATCGGCAATATGGGTACAGACCGTGTTCAAAAAATGACGGTCATGGGAAACCACAATGATGGTTCCGGTGTATTCCAGAAGAAAGTCCTCAAGCCAGTTCTTAGATTCGATATCCAGATGGTTGGTGGGCTCGTCCAAAAGGATGATATCGGGGTGACCGAACAAGGCTTGCGCCAGAAGCACCTTAACCTTCTCATTGCCGCTAAGGCTGTTCATGGTTGTGTAGAGCAGGTCCATTTCAAGGCCAAGGCCCTGCAGGAGCTTTGAAGCCTCGGTTTCAGCATCCCAGCCGTTGAGCTCGGCAAATTCGCCTTCAAGCTCGGAAGCCCTTATGCCATCCTCATCAGAAAAGTCCTCTTTTGCATAAAGCTCGTCCTTTTCCTTCATGATTTGATAGAGCCGCATGTTACCCATGATAATGGTGTCTAAAACGGTAAATTCATCGTAGGCATAGTGGTCCTGCTTCAAAACTGACAAGCGGATATTTTCAGGGATGGAGACCTCACCTGTGGAAGGCTCTATCTCACCCGAAAGAATCTTCAAAAAGGTGGATTTTCCTGCGCCATTGGCACCAATAATCCCATAGCAGTTACCCGGTGTAAACTTAACATTAACGTTTGAAAAGAGCGGAGTGCCTGTAAAATTCAGGCTTAGGTTTGTTACTGTAATCAAGTTTCCTCCATTGCGATTTCGCGCATCCTAAGTATTATCGTTATAAAAGCCGCGCCGAGACTTCAATACCCCGGTGCATCACAATTAAGATCAAAATGTCTCATGACATTACACAATGCAACATTGTAACATATCCTGCTGCCAAAAAGGAAGTATTTCACCAAAGCTTTGCAATCCAATTAGCGCCAGCGTCGCACAGCATAAAAAGACCCGCCTTATAAAATAAGGCTGGCCTACTATTCATGAGTCCTGCTCTCACTTGTCTTTGTATCGAACTCGTACCAGTGACCGAAAAAACCTGATTAAATAAGGTCACTTTTATAAACTGAATGGCTAAAGACTAAATGGTAATGAACCAGCATCCAAATAGATACCGTCTCCTAGTCTTAGCCAAACATTGGCCCGAGCGATGTTGCTCGCTAACAGAACCAAACCGTCTTCCCATCCGATAAAGGCCGCCTCCGTTCAAACACCTATCGCTTTCCTAGTATAACCAGCTATCATGATACCGGATCATAGCCCACCACCGTCCAGATTCCTGTTAGGTCCTGCCGTATAAGCCTTTTGAGATATACCCTGGCAACCGGGCTTTTGTCGCTTTGAACCTCCACAATAGCCTGTGAGCTGTTGTTGGACACAACCTTGAATGCCTCATATGCTATGGGATAGTCGCCTTGTATACCCCCGGGTGAGAGCTTCAGTCCTACAAAAACCTGTGAAACAAAGGCAGGGTCAAGTTTCCAGGGAGAATGCCCCTCGTCCACGCTTCGCTGCTCATTTTTGACGGTTTCAATGTCATAAGGGACTACAACCTTGGGATTAAACGTAAATTCCCCTGAACCCATAGGAATTTCAAGAACAGTACCGGTTATATCCTGGGCCAACGATGCAAGATCCTTGATGCCCTGAGTTCCTATAACGGCGAATTCAAAGCCCTCCTCAATCCATCGGATGGAATTGGCCTCGGCAGCGACAGCGGCGCCTCCGCCAGAAAGCACCCCTTCCCGGCCCTGAAGCGGTAACTGGATCTCTACAATCCTATCCCCCATTTTGCCAAGCGTAGCCCTGGGCACGGGTTTGAAGGCCTGAAGGGCTTCTCTCTGAAGAAGGGTAAATGCCTTTGATCCGTCCAAGGTGCCATACTGAAGCTTGATGATCCGGTGATCCGTTTCGACGGCCATACTTTGAAGTACAAAGTCAGCCGGTATCCCTTCTGGAATAACCGGTGAGAATCCCGCTAGCTGCCGCGCTTCGTCGCCGCTGAAAACAATCTGCTCGGGATGGGTGTCCACTTCGGTATACCCATGGGGAAGCTGATAGGTCATAAGCTCCTCGGGCAGCTTTTCATCAAAGCTGATGCTGCTATAGGACCATTGGTAACCGGCCCCGTCCGGCTGGACGCTTTCCTTCCGAAGCGGTAGCTTGGTCTTTATATCTACCCACAGCGTATACCCTGTCTCTTATACACAT
>JAOABT010000609.1 GCA_026418215.1 Clostridia bacterium
GAAGCATACAAGCACCACGATCAGAATCTTCGGGAACAGGCCAAACCCAAACCAAATGGCAAACAGCGGGGCCATCACGATGAGCGGAATGGTCTGGGACAAGATAAAAATGGGGTAAAAAATGCGCCTGACGAGCTCAAAATAGCCCATGACCACGCCAAAAAGACAGCTTAACAAAACCGAGAGACCAAAGCCAATAGCTGCTTCCATCAGCGTCACCAGCGTGTGTGTCAAAAGAAGGCTTCGCTCCTCGTACAGAGCCCGCAGCACCATGATGGGCTCGGGCAGGATAAACCGGGGCACCTTGTTAAGCACCACATATCCCTGCCAGACGAGGATAAGAAGGAAAATAAAAAGCGTGGGCAGAAGCTTGTATCCCTTTGTCAGGCCTTTATTCCTTTGTCCTGTACTTCCCGATCTTTTCCTCAATGGTAACGCCCTCCGGCCTGTAATCGATCTTGACCATGGACATGACGCGTCTCGCACCTTCCTCGACACAGATGGTCTGAGCCTTCTTAACAATCTCCATGAGCTCGTCGAGCTCACCCTCCATGGTGGTTTCCATGGGTCCCACCTCATAAGTGACCCCACTTGCTGCGATCATTTCAATGACCTTGTCCACAACCGGGTAAACACGCCCGGGTTCTACGTTTGGAATAACCTGCAGACTAACATTAATCTTTGCCATAGTGTTTCCTCCAATACTTCGTGGGTCTGTTAAGAGCAACCTGGCAACGTATGAGCCCCGCGCGACCGGCTCATTTTGGAACATAAATAAAGCTGCCAACATAGGCAGCTTATCATCGTTCTACGTTGTGCATTCCCTCCGCTGGTGCTAACCAGATCAGGTTCCAGATGGTCGGAGTTCAAAACTCCCTCTCAGCCGGTTTACCGGCTCCCACATGCTTATGTAATTGTTCGTTAATATTTTATCTATTCTCTCCGGCTCTGTCAAGGTGGATGGTAGCCCGATACTGCTCTTTTTATCTTTGAAATCTCAAGAAATCCACTTGCCCATGTGATGCTCGTATGGCAAACCCTTATGGAAGCACCACTGTAACCGGATCACCAAGCGTCATACTGTCCGGCGTTACCATGCAGTCGAAGCTTAAAACATGAACGCCACGGTGGCTTGCTTTCTTGAGGCTTTCACTGAAATCGGGATGCGTGCGGCTATGAGGAGAAAAATGCTTTACCCCCTTCATTTGGATAACAAAAACGATATAGGGTATAAAACCCTTTTCTCCTGCTATAATAAGCTCCTCAATGTGTTTAAGCCCCCGCTCTGTCGGCGCATCAGGGAATAGGGCCACACCGTCCTCCTCAAGTGTCACGCCTTTGACCTCAACAAAGGCCTTCCTCTCTCCGGCTTCGAGATAAAAGTCGAAGCGCGAAGCTCCGAAAATTGTCTCGGGCTTGATGAGCGTTAATGCGCCAAGCCCGTACAGCAAAAGCTTTCCTGAGGCCAATGCCTCCTTGACAACCTTATTGGGCGCTGTAC
>JAOABT010000625.1 GCA_026418215.1 Clostridia bacterium
TTGGAAAAGACCACCGAAGTCAAGAGCGAGGAAGGTCTGTGAAATATCGGAAATCTGGAAGGGGTTGCTGCCCACATTGAGGGGTGTTACGCCCATAGGGATACCGATAAGAGTGGTTGCAATAATACCGATGAGGATGGAGCCCTTAACCTTGAGAATCATCAGCACGGCTGTGATGACAAGGCCGATAAGAGCCAGCTGAGCGGCGTGATCGGTGAAGTTAACGAATGCAGGAATAACATGGGCTCCGCCTTGGACAACGGTTGCGTTGGCAAGGGAGGAAGCGCCTGCGCCAAGCTCCTTCATGTTTTCAGCTGCAAAGCCGATAACAGTCAGGTTAGCACCGGGAGCAGTTTCTGAAGTAAACTTCAAGAAGCCGGCATCCTTAAAGCCGATGTAGGCAATAAAAAGTCCAATACCGCCGCTGATAGCGTATTGGAGCGATTGCGGAATGGCTTTGATGATCATTTTTCTGATCTGTGTTGCGGTGATGAGGATGTTAATGATACCACAGATAAAGACCATTGCCAGAGCTTGCTGCCATTTGAAGCCGAGACCGAAGCAAACGGTAAAGGTGAAGAACGCGTTCATGCCCATACCTGGAGCCTGAGCATAAGGAACATTCGCGAACAAGCCCATGATGAGGGTTGCGATAACCGCGGCAAGGATTGTCGCCACATAGACGCCGCCTTTGGGTATTCCGGTTAGACCAAGAATGTTGGGGTTGACAAAGATGATGTAGGCCATGGTGAAGAAGGTCGTTACGCCAGCGATGGCTTCTGTTCTGACGTTAGTGCCTTTCTCCTTGAGCTGGAACTGTTTTTCGAGAAAGTTCATTGTGTTTTCCCTCCTGCATATAAATTGATCCTTTCGTCACACAAGACCCGGAATAAAATCAAATCATCGGCCAGCCGCTCGAATCACCCCGGCACGTTGCTTAATGTACCGCCGATTGAAGCCAAACAGAGGCGAAAATTCTTTTTTATTAGGATTTACGTGAAGATAAGGAAAAAGCAACAAGAATATGTCGAAAATGATAGAAATATTGTATCATACAGACATTTGAAATCAAGTGATAATGCACATAAAAGCTCTACCTTTTTTAATTGAATTTTTGTTAGCGTTGGATTCTAATAAAACCGCAGTTTCCTGCGGTTTATAGGCTTATTATATCCATTCCAGCCCTTACAATTCCTCCCTGAATCACCCGTGCAAAAATTCCTTCCTTTGGCATGACGCAATCACCAATAGTATGGTAAATGGCACACTTCTGGTGGCATTCCTTCCCGATCTGCGTGATTTCAAGCACCACCTCGCCAATTTGAAGCCGTGCACCCACCGGAAGGCCATAAAGCTCTATGCCTTCAGTTGTCAGGTTTTCGGCAAATTTGCCTGCGCAAAGCCCTTTAATGCCTAAGGCTGACATTTTGTCGATGCTTTCGACTCCCAGCAGACTTACCTGTCTGTGCCAGTTTCCGGCATGGGCATCACCCTCCAGCCCAAAATCTTCAATCATCCGGCATTCCTGAACCTGGGTCTTTGGAACACCCTTCTTTTCACTTATTGAAACAGCAACCAGCTTGGCCATAGCTTTTCCTTTCTTAAGCTTGCTAAATCCACATTCAGACCACAATTAACACCCTTACCGCACACCCACGTCACTTTCAGCCCATATCGAGCTTCAGGTAGCGTTGTTCTGGCATAAACGCCCGATGTTTTGGGGCAATTTCCTAGAGACGGGCGTAGTCGCTTTTCCCGCCTGTTTTAGAAAGAAGCCTGATATCGGTTATCTCCATGTCCTTATCGACAG
This sequence comes from Clostridia bacterium, assembly GCA_026418215.1. Classification (GTDB taxonomy): domain Bacteria; phylum Bacillota; class Clostridia; order DSM-8532; family DSM-8532; genus DTU059. Next base: position 1,811 of record JAOABT010000625.1, read on the forward strand.
CCTTCAGCATATCGTAAAGAGTGAGGGCGGCGGCCGAAACAGCGGTAAGCGCCTCCATTTCAACGCCTGTTTTCCAGGCTGTCTCTTATACACATCTGACGCTGCCG
>JAOABT010000635.1 GCA_026418215.1 Clostridia bacterium
CCTGCCTGGAGTGAGCCGTGTACAGCACCGGCAGCACCGGCTTCTGACTGCATTTCTACTACACGTACAGGCTGTCCGAAAATATTCTTTTGACCTTTAGCAGCCCATTCATCGGTAGACTCCGCCATAGTGGATGACGGTGTGATGGGGTAAATCGCCGCAACTTCGGTAAAAGCATACGCCACGTGGGCGGCAGCGGTATTACCATCCATGGTCTTCATTTTTTTAGCCATGTGTTTCCCTCCTTGTTCCTATACAAAAAATGTACATTGTATACATTTTAAGATACATTCTGTCCCTTGTTATATTGGACATTCAGGAAATATTATATCATAATTTTCTACACTCACAAGTAAAAAATTTGAAGTTCAGGGCACCTTTTTTATGACCAGGCCATAAGACAAGCTGTTAAGTGGTAGAAGATAATTTTTGGGAATGAGCTATTTACTTTCAGGAACATGTTCTCACAAATTGTAATGGCAGCGGATGTATTGTACCCCTTGAAAGATTTTGAATAAATGACAAAAGGTCTCGCAATCCTTTTGCAAGACCTCTGAATAATAGGCTTATCAAGCTGCACCCTACTGCCCTTTCAGAAAAATCGACGATATTGGCGAATCTTTTGCTTAAAGTTCTCAATTTCAGTCTTCGATAAAGCATTGAGCGGTGTTCGGATGCTGTTGATGACGATGCTGTTGTTGACGCCATTTTCAAGCCGCTCCAGCAGCATGTCAAGGCTTGTGTCATCGTCGGGGTAGGTGGCAGTAAAGAGATTAAGCTTACGCGGACCGGCCTGCTTTCTGGATTCCAGATCATAGGCTTCCCGTATCTTCTGCTCGATAATAGGTGTATGGTCCTTCTGAGCAAAAGGAAAAACACCCATAAAGGTCTCGTCATCTATCATAAGCACCTTATCGGTCGCTCGGGTCTGCCCCTTGACCCTCTGATAGAGGTTCTTGGCAAAGTCGGATTTTTCACCCGACAAATGGGCTAAAACAAGAGTCAGCGCATAGCTTCCCCTTTGAGCGCGCTGTATTTCAAGACTAAGGGTTTCCTTGAGATTCGGATTTTCAAGAAGCTCCTCAAAGAGGTTGCGTTCCTTGGGCTTTTCCTCAACGGGAGGCAGGAATTGCTGATAATAGGTGCTCATCTTTTCGCACACCGTTTTCCGGTAGAGCTCGCGCTGCTTCGGAAGAAGAAATACATCGCGGATGCCGGACTTCATGGCGAAGGTCACAACATCGGCTGTATCCTTAGAAACCACAGCCATAATAGGCAGATGCTGAAAAGGTGAATTTTTGAGAAGATTAAGCTCCACCTGAATGGCGTTCTGATTCCAATCGGTGATCTCAAGTATCATAAGGCAAACCTTGGCACCAAAGGCATCCATCTTCATGGACAGATCATCCACATCTATGACGTCAAGAACGCCAAAGTCGGCCTGTGCGATTGATTTTAACAGAATTGCCTTGAGCAGGCGGTTTTCAACGTGAAGGAGCATCATCCTGTCCATGGGTTAAGCCATCCTTGCTTACTAAATTTCAATGCTAAATCCATTCAATAGCTTCCTTATTATACCATGGCAGGATTATTGCCACAAAAAAACTTGACGCTTTGGTGATTAGAGCTTCTGGCAGGTCCCGCAATAATAGATGCTGCCCCCCATATAGGCTTCTTTCTTGATTGTCCCACCGCAGCTCGGGCAAGGCTTGTCCACTGTGTTCTTCGAGAGGATAGTCTTGTAACCTCCCAGGCATCCGCCAAGATCCCTCTCGGTATCTCTGCCGCCAAGGAAGGTCATTTCGCCCAGTGTTGTCTTAACAGCGCTATAGAGAATCCTCCGGTCTTCACCTGTGAGCGTGGACAGCTTCTTTTTAGGGTGCATACCGGCATTGAAAAGAATGTCCTGCAGAACACCATTGCCCAAGCCGGGCACACGCTGCTCCGTAGCCAGAAAGGCCTTAAGCGAAAGCTTGTCCGAACTATTGTCCATCAATCCGGCAAAATAGGCTTCAGAAAAGGCTTCTGACAAGGGATGTGGCTTCTCTTTTGCTCCTGCATAATAAGGATTATCATACTCCCCCTCGAAGGCCCATAGCCCGCCATACATCTGGACGGAACCAAAGAGATGGGATTCATCATCAAACTCGATATGGAGCTGATGCTTGGACGGTAAGGTCTCGTCAGCTGTCATATAGCGCAAGCTGACACCATCGCCGAAGAGAAGGGCTGCGCCTTCGGCCTGTATTTCAACCAAGCCCCCATAGCCCGCAGCATTTTCAATTGTCCTGCCTGCTAGGAGGCTGTGATAGCCCTGGGGATCTCCCAGATACCATGCAAATTTATGGGGGCTTTGTGCCATGGTCACCCTCGAAATGGTTTTACCTTTTAAAGTACTCCTGATTTGCTGAGCAAGGACCGAAGCTTCTGGCAGCTCAATCATAGCGACAACTCCTTAACACTTTTTATTTCCAGCGCTTGAGATTCGGGAAAATTTCCTGCATAGCCTTTCGTGCCGTTTCTTCATCAGGATAGGGATTTCCCTTGGATACGAAAGGAACGCAGGACTCAATCATCTCATCCATGGTTTCTTCCTTTGTAAACGCTCCGTTTTCATAGCAATAGTGGCAATAATCATGGCTCTTGCTTCCGTCAGAATTTGTTCCGAGTACCCCTTCACTATCCATTGGCATGCAGCAGCTCTGGCAGAACTTCATTTCTGTGTTTTCCATATCATGATCTCCTTTTCGGTAAGTGTTACCATAAGTGTAACGAACCGAATCGGACATAGGTGTGTCATATTCAAAAATTATTTTTGTAGTAACCCATGGCTTTTTTCATGCGTTCGCAGATGATGCCCTTTATATGCTCGGGCTCCAGCACCTCGACATAGCAGCCAAAGGAGAGAATATAGCCATAGACCCATTCGTCCTCGGGAAAGGTGATTCTGACCAGGCAGGTACCATCCGCATTTCTGTGAATGAGCTCATCATCAAAGTCATCATAGACGCGGTAAACCACCTCGGGATGGAACTTGAGGGTAAGCTCAACAAGATTCGGGTGTTCTTCATCTTCCAGCTTGACCTCCTTCGGCATCTTTTTTCTTTCAAAGCCTTCAGATGTAACACTTAGGTTCTTGATCCTGGAAATGCGGAACAGACGGAAGGCATCGCGGGTTTTGCAGTAGCCCCATAAGTACCAGGACTGCCCCTTGAAGATGAGGCGCATGGGTTCCATGATTCTTTTGGTGCGCTTTCCTTCCGAGCTCACGTAATCGAAATTAATGATCTTGCGCTCAAGAATGGCCCGTTTGATATCGGTAAACTTGTTATATTCGTTGGGACGGCTTCCCCACGGGGAGAAATCGATGTAGACCCAGTCGTCAGGGTTGGCCTTCTTAAAAACGGCTCCTATTTTGTCCAGCACGGTCTCAATCTCGGGGTATTTCGTCGCTTGAAGGGTTTTCAGCGCCAAAAGAAGGCTTTCGCTTTCATGATCCGATATAAGGGTTTTATTGATGGAGTAGTTCTCCAACAGCGAAATTCCACCACCATTGCCCTTGTTGGTGAAAACGGGCACTCCTGTGCTCGAGAGAACATCAATATCGCGGTAGATGGTACGGGTCGAAACACCATAGCGCTGAGC
>JAOABT010000667.1 GCA_026418215.1 Clostridia bacterium
AGGCTTATGTGTCTATTGCAACCACTGTCTCCCGTGTCCAAAGGGAATTGATGTAGGCAAGGTCAACAGCCTCACAGCCTCATCACAGTATGGCATGACAGACACTCTCAAAGAGGCGTACCGTCTATTGAAGCACAAGGCCTCGGAATGCATGGGCTGCAAAGCTTGCGAGAAGCGCTGCCCGTTTGACGTTCATGTTGTTGAACGAATGAAAAGCGCTGTAGAATGCTTTGAAAAGGAGATGCCGCAAGCTGACAGGCCTCATTGATGTCATGCCATAACATTGATATCATTAAACCAAATGGGAGGTGATACCAATGTTTAATGGCAACGATTTTTATCCAACGGCCAAGTTGCTCCATGCAAAGTCTATGCTTGTATTGAATGACGATTCTTTGCATGGAGCCAACTGGTAAATCGTCTTCTAGATACGAAGATAGGCTTTGCATTCTAGTTATATTAAAAATAATTAGAAGGAGCAAAGTCGAATGAATCAACTCAATTCTCAAAAGTCTTTTAAGAACTTTTTACTGCTATGGTCAGGCCAATCTCTCTCACAACTTGGAAGCTCTATGACGAGCTTCGCGTTAATCATATGGGCCTATAAACAACAGGGAACAGTGACATCTATTGCGCTGCTGTCTGTTTTTTCATACCTTCCGTGCATTTTTGTAAGCCTCTTTGCTGGTGCTTTCACTGATCGATTCAGCAAGAAAAGGATCATGCTTGTTTGCGATACCCTTGCAGCCCTATGTACGTTATTTGCCTTTGGGGCCATTTCGTTGGGCATCTTGAAAATTTGGCACCTTTATATCATCAATGCCCTTACAGGTGCTATGAATGCCTTTCAATCCCCGGCTTCAAAGGTTGTGACAACACTGATGGTACCCAAAGATCAGTACGTGAAGGTCAGTGGACTGAGGTCTCTTTCTGACTCAATCAATACCGTTTTTAGCCCCATCTTGGCAACTACCGTTATGGCTTTCTTCGGTATTCATGCCGTCCTGGTCATCGACCTTTCTACCTTTTTAATAGCCTTTTTGTCTCTGCTGCTGGTAGTGAAAATACCAAAGGACACAATAGCGGAGAATAACCCGGAAAGACAAAACATGATGACAGACATTGTTGAAGGCTTTGCCTATCTTAAGGCAAACCGCGGTTTCTTGCATATCATGCTTTTTATGTCTGTCATTAATTTCTTGGCCTCCATGGCCTTTTTCAGTGTGCTTCCGGCTATGATTCTGTCGAGGTCACACGGGAATGGGCAGGTGGTGGGGTTGGTAAACGCAGCTATCGGTGTCGGAGGGATTGTTGGAAGCCTGATTGTGTCTCTGGCAAAGCCTTCCCGAAATAAAGTGAGAATGATTTATAGCTCAGCGGGGCTGTCCTTTTTGCTGTGCGATCTTTTTCTTGGGTTGGGAAGAGAGCCCTGGATTTGGATTGTAGCATCCTTTGCAGGCAATATGCCTATACCGTTTCTGAATGCAGCCGAGAATGCGCTGCTTCAATTAAAAATTCCGCAAAGCATTATGGGGCGTGTCTTTTCCATACGAGGAGCTATCCAGTTCGTGACAATACCCCTGGGCTATTTAGCCGGAGGTTTTCTTTCCGATACCGTATTTGAGCCGTTAATGGGGAAAGCTTCACACATCCAGTCATTCCTGGCTCTTTTCGTGGGGAGCGGAAAAGGATCGGGAATGGCACTGATATTTATCTTCACGGGTATAGCCGGCTCGCTGTTCAGTCTTATTGCTTACCAAAACAAGCATGTTCGGGAATTGGAGAGAGTTAGCTAATACTTTAATATATTGAAAGAGCGGGGTTATCGTGCGAGAAGGCATGATAACCCCGCTTGGCTTATAACCACCTAACTCGAAAATGATAGGGTTGAAAGTCGTTTTGCTTCAATGCTATAACGGTTTGCAAAATATGTAGTCCAATTTTCACTTCCATCAATCGAGGTTCCGGTCAGATTAAAAAACCATACTTAATACCTTCCAACCGTCATCAAATATCAGAAGAAAAAAGCCCTCGAGATTGGGATTATCACAGGAATAATCGTTCTTTATGATTTTAACAATATCCTCCGGCTCAATGGTGTAAGACCATACATAGCCAGTTGTGGGGTTTTCCTTAAGGCTTATTGTCATTTCGTTAGAAGGTTTTGATGGATCTTCCCTATCGGATGGATTGAGACGTCCACAGTCTGTTATAGTTATGAAAACAAGTAAAGACATAAGTAATAAATACTTTTTCATAGCGCACACTACACATCAACAAATACTGTTAATATTATCCTACAATAACACCAAAGCCTTAAACCGAGATCGTTACAGGAATTATGGAAACTATTGCATGTATGGCTTTCTTATGATATTGCCAGTATAGCTGAGGAAACAGCTGCAGGTGCGCAGGAGGTCTCGGCATCCACCGAAGAGCAAACCTCCATTATTACTCAAATTTCCGACTCGGCCAGTCACTTGGCGAAGCTGGCGGCTGATTTACAGGAAAAGGTTGATCAGTTCAGCGTTTAGATTAATTGAACAAGAAATA
>JAOABT010000669.1 GCA_026418215.1 Clostridia bacterium
GGCTTCAAGCGAGCCTTTGTTGCGATTTTTGACTCCAATATCACAACGATTATCACCGCTGTTGTCCTGTTTATCTTGGGTTCCGGTCCTATCAAGGGCTTCGGCTTAACTCTCGGCTTGGGCGTATTGTTGAGCTTCCTCACCGCAATCACCATTTCCAGAAATCTGTTGATTGGTGTGTCTGCGTTTGGCTTCTCCAAGAACAAATGGCTCTACGGGGTCTCAGATGGAGGTATGAAGAATGCAAAGGTTTGATTTTATTAAGAATAAAAGATATGCCTTCATTTTCAGTATCACTTTAATGGTTATCTTCGCGATCATGTTCTTTGTCAACGGTGTTGTTCTGGATATCACCTTCCGTGGCGGTACCCGTATGATGTTTGAAACTGTTGCCACAACCGATGCTAATAAGGCAGGGACTCTGATTGAACAAACCCTTAGCGGTAAGAAGGTCAGCGCAAGCCTTATGAAGGCCTTTTCAGACGAAGGCACGCAGAGTACCAATGCAACCATGCTCCGTATTGACGTTGCCGGTGAAAAGCCCCTGACCGAGGCTGAGGAGCAAAAGGTTAAGGATGTGTTGAAGGCTAATTTCGATATTAAACTTGATAGCCCCAAGAACCAGATCATCAGTATTGAACCCGCTATCGGTAAGCAGATGCTGACAAACGGAGTTCTGGCTGTTGTTATTTCATCTATCCTCATTCTCATTTACGTTGCATGGCGTTTTAGTGTCATGAGTGGTTTTTCAGCCGCTGTATGCGCTATTATCGCACTATTACATGACGTTGCCGTGATGTTTTGTGTTTACATTGCCTTCAAGCTGCCATTCAATGATATCTTTATCGCTGCAGTTCTTACTGTTATCGGTTACTCCATAAACGATACCATTATCGTTTATGACAGAATCCGTGAGAACGCCGGCAGAATGAAGAAGGCCGATTACGCCGAGATCGTCAATGCAAGTATCTGGCAGACCATGGCCCGGTCCATCAATACTCTGGTAACGGTTTTAATCTGTATCGTCTGCATCTTGATCTTCGCAACTCTAAATAATATCCAATCCCTGAAGGACTTCGGTCTCTCCTTAACTGTCGGTATTACGACCGGTGGTTACTCCTCCATCTTTATTGCCTCACCGCTGTGGCAGATGTGGAGAGAGAAGAAGCTGAAGGCGCAGGTGTCCAAGTAATCTTAGGAAATACAGGCTGAAGAACAAAAAACTCCAGCCTGTTTTCTTTTATTTTGTCCTATAGCATCCGAATTCTGCTATTGGTCTCGTGCCAGCACCCGTAAAAACCTTTGAGGGTGACGAATTTACGAGAAAAGCTTGACTTTACCAATTGCATATGTTAATATTTTATTTGCTTTGTAAGCGTTTTTTTTTATGCAAAAATGAATGAGTTAAAGAGCATAGGAGTGTTCCGAAATGAGAGTCAGAATCACCATGGCTTGTACTGAATGCAAGCAGAGAAATTACGATACGATGAAGAATAAGAAGAATGATCCCGACAGACTTGAAATGAACAAGTACTGCAGATTCTGCCGCAAGCACACACCCCATAAGGAAACAAAGTAATAAGCGTAGATTGTTTGAGGATACTTCAGGATTTACTTCCGTGTAACAGGCGAGTTTTATGTTCGGTTTGTTGCATCGTCATGGTGAGCTTGGCGTATCATAAAAACTTTTGACTACGACATTAAGAGTTGGGAGTTGTTTTCAATGACCGAGCAAAAGGAAAAAGAAAAGTTTAGTCAGCGTACGGGTAGGTTCTTCAAGGAAATCCGCCTGGAAATGAAAAAGGTTATTTGGCCTACAAGACAACAGCTCACGAATAACACACTTATTGTGTTTGCTGCCTGCGCATCGTTAGGCGTTGTGGTTTGGGTTGCTGATGCTGTACTTGGTATCGCCTTCAGAGCTGTTTTTGGACAGTAGAAGCTGCGAAAGGAGGCCGGAGCTTAAATCTCCGCTTGTAGAGTATGTCTGAGGATGCAAGATGGTATGTTGTCCATACCTATTCAGGGTATGAGAACAAGGTAAAAGCCAATATTGAAAAGATCGTTGAAAACAGAAAAATGCAGGATTTTATTCTTGATGTTGTTGTTCCTATGGAAGAACAGATTGAGATAAAAGACGGCAAGAAAAAGGCAACACTTAAGAAGGTGTTTCCCGGCTATGTGCTTGTGAAGATGGTCATGTCTGACGATTCATGGTACGTGGTACGTAATACCCGCGGTGTTACCGGCTTTGTCGGCCCAGGATCAAAGCCTGTTCCCCTGTCTGAGGACGAGGTTCGCATGATGGGTGTTGAGCAGTTTGAAACGGTTGTCGACTATGAAGTGGGCGACAGCGTCCGCGTTATTGACGGGCCTTTGGAGAGCTTCATCGGTACCGTTGAAGAAATCAGCATCGACAAGAAGAAGGTACGTGTTTCTGTTTCCATGTTCGGAAGAGAGACCCCTGTCGAGCTCGATTTTGTCCAAATTCAAAAGCTTTAATTGTGATTCTTTAGCAAATGCTATTGAATAGAGGCCTGATATGAGCATTTTCGATCAGGCAATCAAACTGGGAGGTGGACTATAATGGCAAAGAAGGTTACGGGCTACGTTAAATTGCAGCTCAATGCAGGTAAGGCTACTCCTGCACCACCGGTTGGACCAGCCCTAGGTCAGCATGGCGTTAACATCATGGGATTCTGTAAGGAATTCAATGAAAGAACCGCAAAGGATGTTGGGTTGGTTATTCCGGTCGTTATCACGGTTTACAGCGACCGTTCATTTACTTTTATTACAAAGACTCCGCCGGCTTCTGTTCTTATCAAGAAGGCTTGCAAGATCGAAAGCGGTTCTGCAAAGCCCCAGAAGGACAAGGTTGCGAAGATCTCCAAGGCAGACGTCAGAAAGATCGCTGAGCTCAAAATGCCCGATCTTAATGCAGGCAGCGTAGAAGCAGCCATGAGCATGGTTGCTGGTACAGCCAGAAGCATGGGCGTTGTCGTTGTTGACTAAGCAAAGCACAAAAGGACACAAGTGATAAGGAAAAGCTAAAATCTAGCTTTTCTGTCACCGGGGAAAACTGACTCGTGTTGGTTTCCTAACGTGGGAGGGAGCATTCCCGCTACAATTTACCACAAAGGAGTGAATTGAAATGAAGAGAGGCAAGAAGTATCTTGAAGCCCTCAAGCTTGTTGATAGAACAAGGCTGTATGAACCCACCGAAGCGATGGATTTAGTACAGAAGGCTGCTACAGCAAAGTTCGACGAAACCGTCGAAGCCCATATTAAACTCGGTGTTGACTCTCGTCACGCTGATCAGCAGGTCAGAGGTGCGGTCGTATTACCGCACGGTACTGGTAAGGTTGTACGCGTTCTCGTATTCGCTAAGGGCGAAAAGGCTACCGAAGCAGAACAGAACGGTGCTGACTATGTTGGTGCAGAAGATCTCGTAAACAAGATTCAGAAGGAAAACTGGTTCGAATTCGACGTTGTTGTTGCAACCCCAGATATGATGGGTGTTGTAGGCCGTCTGGGTCGTGTCCTTGGTCCTAAGGGCCTTATGCCTAACCCCAAGGCCGGAACCGTTACCATGGATATTGCAAAGGCTATCGCCGAAATCAAAGCCGGTAAGATTGAATACCGTCTTGATAAGACAAACATTATCCACTGCCCCATTGGTAAGGTTTCTTTCGGAACCGAAAAGCTCCGCGATAATTTCCACACCCTGATGGATGCTGTATCAAAGGCTAAGCCTGCTGCAGCAAAGGGACAGTACCTCAAGAGCGTTACCGTGACCTCCACCATGGGTCCTGGTATCAAGATCAATCAGCAGAAGGTACTTGACTAATCCTTCAGGCTCATGTAAAATATCGCATGTGACAATTGAATCCTGACCATAGACAGCAGGAACGAGCTTTTTCTCTCGATACGCAAGCACCGACAGAAGCAGCAAGTATAACGTAGATCATCCTGCCGAGGTAAAACACTGAAATGGTTTAATAACCCTTTCATAGTCTATGGTTTGGATTATGAAAGGGTTATTTGTTGTTCTTCACGAAAGTGAGGGCTGCAATACAAAATTCGTTTAAGGAGGTGCACTTAAAAATGCCCAGTGAAAAACTTCTTATTCAAAAGAAGGCTCAGGTAGAGGAGCTTGCTCAAAAGCTGAAGGCAGCGAAGTCAGTTGTATTGACTGATTACAGAGGCCTTACCGTTGAGCAGGATACCAATTTGAGAAAAGCATTGCGTGAAGCAAACGTTGAGTATAAAGTCATGAAGAACTCTATCATCAACTTTGCATCCAAGGATAGCGCTTTAGAAGGCCTTGAGAAATACCTGGCCGGACCAACAGCTATCGCAATCAGCACAACCGATCCAGTCGGACCTTCCAAGATCCTGGCTAAGTTCGCTAAGGACTTTGAAAAGCTCGAGATCAAGGGCGGTATGGTTGAAGGCAATATCATCGACGTTAAAGGCGTTGAGGAGCTCGCAAAGACTCCTTCCAGAGAAGAACTCCTTGCCAGACTTATCGGAAGCCTGCAGAGCCCGCTTTATGGACTTGCTGCTGGTCTTAATGCTCTTGCTGAGAAGCAGGAAAATGCTTAATTCCAACCAATTAAAACGAAATTAATGTAATGGAGGATATTACAATGAGTGAAAAGATCACAAAGTTTATTGACGAGATCAAAACTTTAACTATCCTTGAGCTCAAGGATCTTGTAAAGGCTATTGAAGAAGAATTCGGCGTATCCGCAGCTCCTGTAGCTGTTGCTGCTGGTCCTGCTGTTGCTGCTGCAGCTGCTCCTGTTGAAGAGCAGACTGAGTTCACAGTTGTTCTTAAGGACGCTGGCGCTGAAAAGATCAAGGTTATCAAGGTTGTTCGTGAAATCACAGCTCTTGGCCTTAAGGAAGCTAAGGACGTTACAGAAAATGTTCCTAGCACCATCAAGGAAGGCGTATCCAAGGACGAAGCAAACGCTATCGCTGCTAAGTTCAAGGAAGTCGGCGCTACTGTCGAAATCAAGTAATTTTGCCTTAAACGAAGTAACCAGAGCCATAGAAACTGAACCCCGTCATGGGATCGTTTTAAAGCTGCTATGTAGGACTGATTCCGGTGTCAAGCCGGGCTCAGTCCTTTTAGTTTGTTGTTTTTAATTCTTTTAAGTTTGCTGCTTTATGTTTTATATAGCCTGATCATATAAACAATACTCATCAGGAGAAGGTCGGCAGTTTTCATGTTATGTCGTTGTGCGCGTAGCAATAACGAATAATATGAGTTTTGACGCTCTTTCTCAAACCACTGACAAGCAAATTAAGCGTGTCTGCCGCATTAAAAAGGATAAGCCACTTATTAAAGGCTTTATTTAGCGGCAACATTAGGCAACTCTGTTGCTTGATTACGCTTCCTATACCTGACAGTTTAGCGAGATGGTTTATGTGAGATTACTTCACATCATAAAGATCTGAATTGACTAATCTCTCCGAATAAGTTACCATATTTCTGCTTGCAGGAGAGGGAGATTGTCATGAAAAATGCGAATAAATTATGGAATAGGCTTCTATTCTACATAAAGACCGAAACAGTTCTTATAGCATCTCTTAGTGCGGCGCTTATTTCTGCTTTTTTTAATCCCCCTTCGGAAATGTATTTATCCTTTATCGATATAAAGGTCTTGCTATGCTTGCTTTGCCTTATGATTGTGGTGGCGGGCTTTAAGAAATTAGGGGCTTTTCAGGTTGCCGCAGCTTTTGTTGCTCGAAAGAGCCGTAATATACGAAGCCTTTCTCTGGGAATACTCACCCTGACATATCTTCTTGCCATGGTCATGACCAACGATGTCGCTCTCATAACGCTCGTGCCATTTACATTAATCCTTCTAGACAGCATAGGAGCTGTCTCTTATACACAT
>JAOABT010000002.1 GCA_026418215.1 Clostridia bacterium
GATGTGTATAAGAGACAGCCTTATGGGACAGCTCAATATTTTGGTCAATGATGCCGGTGGTATCCTTTGCCGCCTGTGCGCTCCTCTGAGCGAGGCTTCTAACCTCCTCGGCCACCACTGCAAAGCCCTGTCCGGCTTCACCAGCCCTCGCTGCTTCGACTGCGGCGTTAAGGGCAAGAATATTGGTTTGGAAAGCGATGTCGTCAATGACCTTGATAATGCGTCCTATCTTTTCACTTGAACCCTTGATCTCATCAATGGATTTGGTCATTTCCTGCATTTGAAGCTTTCCTTTGTTGGCGGAAGACTTCGTCTCCTCGGACAGGCTTGAGGCCTGGCGGGTGTTTTCCGCAGTCTGCCGGACCATGGAGATGGTCTGCTCCAAGGTTGCGGTTGTTTCTTCAATGGAAGCCGCCTGCTCATTGCTGGCTTCTGCAAGCTGATGGCTCGAGTCTGAAATCTCCGAAGCCGCATCGGCCACGGTTTTGCTGGTAGAAGCCAGCGAATCGGTCACTCTGTTCAAAAGCTTTGATATATTTCTGGATATCAAAATACCCAGCAGGAAGGCCAACACCAAAACAGCAAAGCTTAAAATCAGTACAAAGGTCGTAAGGCTATTAACATACTTCTCATAGCTCATACGCTGAGCAATACCGTTGTCTTCACCCATTTTGAATAGCTTTTCGGCAAGGTCGTTCACCGCAATGGCTGATTCGCTCCAGGCCCCCTTGTACATGCTCTGGAAGGCGTCCGTTCTGTTATCCACATCTAAAAGCGCAATAATCTTTTCGGTTTCGCCATAGTAAACCGTAAGCTTTTCCTTCAAATCATTCAGTAGGGCTATGGAATTCTGAGCATGTATCTTTTCCTGATGCTGCAGCTTCTTCTCTAAAGCAGCAAGGTGATCACCGATAGACTGCTTGCAAAGATCAATATTCTTCTTGTTGGCATCCGTCAAGGACTTGTCGTCATTGATATAAATATCACGAACGTAATTTCGAACCCGCTGATAGTCCTTTGACATGATACCCAGATCCGCCATGGCCATTCCGTAGTCATCAAAAAGAACCTTAGACCGGTCTATGATTGTTACTAGCTGTGTGATGACAATTGTCGAAAGCACAGCCACTAAAAACGCCACTAAGGCGAAACCCAGAATAAGCTTCGTGCTAAGCTTTGTCTTTGCGAACACTTGCATGCCTTGTCCCCCCAAAAATCTAACCTTTTACTTTATTAATACCCATTGAATCTTGCCCATAACAAACATAAATTGTGCTATAAAAAAAGCCTTCGGGTTATCCCCTCAGGCTTTTTATCGGCATTATGACCAATCCTATTTAGTTTGCCTTTTCATTAAGTCTCAAGGTATCTGCTACCATGGCAATGAATTCTGAATTGGTGGGCTTACCCTTGCGGGTGTTGATAGTATAGCCGAACAGGTCGTTGATGGTATCTACCCTGCCACGGTTCCAGGCTACCTCTATGGCGTGGCGAATGGCACGCTCAACACGGATGGGAGTGGTTTTATAGTTCTTGGCGAGCTCAGGATAGAGCCTCTTTGTAACGGCACTGATAATTTCGCGGTCCTTAACGGCCATTAAAATGGCGTCGCGCATATACTGATAACCCTTAATGTGGGCAGGTACACCAACATCTCGCATGATCTGAGTAATTTTTGCCTGTACGGTATCACCGTTGGAACCGGTCTTGATATTGGGCAGGGGCTGTGTCGGTTCCATTCTGAGAACTGTAGGACTATGGCTTCTGACCAGTTCTCTGATGCGTTCGACGAGAACACCAAGGTCGAAGGGCTTTACAATATAATAGATGGCTCCAAGGGATAAGGCTTGCTGTGTGATCGTGTCCTGACCAACAGCTGAAAGAACAATGAACAATGGCTTTTCCGAGGGACTGACGTTCTTGTAGCGTGTTAGCACACCGAGACCGTCAAGTCTTGGCATGATAATATCCAGAACGACAATGTCCGGATTGGTCTTTTCGATCATATCAATGGCATCCTCACCATTTTCGACCCTTGCAGTAACCTCAATGTCGCTCTGGCTCTCGAGGAATTCACAGATGATCATTCCGAATGCCACATTATCGTCTGCGACAAGAACACGAATTTTGTTATTCACACTGAAAACCTCCCTTTGTATCTCTGTGATAATTATATGGTTCAATTCCACATTTTTCAAGAGAAGTTTTACTATTACCTGCATGCGCACCCTTAAAATGGGCATTAGAACAGGATATTACACAGCTTTCCATAGTGCTCAAGGGAAATATGACGAAAGCTGTCTTGCTCTTAAAAGAGCCATAGAAACAAGAAAAACGGGTGTTGTCACCCGCTTTTTGTTAACATCTCTGTCGGTTGTATAGATTTTAGCGATTAACGGTGATATTGCTGGCACCTGAGGAGATATCGACCCACACCTTCGCGGGCGCCTGGTCATAATTTCCCGAGGTGTAGACATTGCCATCCTTCAGCATTTCAATGCTTCCGTTAACCTTCGTCACCGCCGAGCTGGAGGAGATCTTCAGCCCCGCATCGGAAGGCACATTAAGCTTAAGGTTGACAACACCCCCGTTTATGGTGACGCGGGAGTCCTGCTGCTTGGTGCCAAAGCGCATATCAAGCTCGGTTGCGCCCGTGTTGATCGTACAGTTTTTAAGTGCAACGTCCGAGAAATCTAAAACACCGTTGGTAGCCCCCGTATTAAGCTCCACGTTCCATGGAATGGGGTTGTTGAGCCTAGCGTTAAAGGTCTGTCTGCCTCCGAAGCCGAAGCCAAAACGGACATTCTGAGAATAAGTAATTTTGGGGTTGCTGCCGTCGAAATACTCGTATCGAAGGCCCTTCACATTGGCATCGACCGCTGCAAGATTTTGACTGTCAGAACCGATATCAAACCTGGAGCCGCCGACATTGACCTGAAGGGTTGCCGATTGAATACCCGACTTCATCTCAAAGGTCTTATGCTGCTGGGTGCCTCCAACGCTTGTATAACCCAAGTAAATACCGTAGCCGCCGATAATAGCGAAAACAAGAATCCAGAGGATGGCCCGCTGGATATGGGAATCATGCTTCAAAAAGAAGGTAATGCCTGCAGCGATGATGAAAATGGGCCACAGCGTTAAAGCCGCACCGATGATATCAATTTGTACAAGGTTCGTGGAGCCTGCAATCCAAGCCAGACCGATAAAAATGAGGAGTGCTCCCCACAATGCACTTGATCTTCTTCTCATTTATTGATCCCTCCTGCTGCCAAATAGCATATAAAGTCCTCCAAGCACCATCAGACCGGCGAAAACATACTTAAAGTCAATCCAGCCAAAGAACATGCGGGCAAACAGGAATACACCGATAACAATCAGCAGGATGCCCAAAACATAACGGCCATTGCTGGATGAAGGGTCATAGCTTTTGTAACCGGGGTCACAGGACGATGTGTTATCACCATAATAGCTGCTGTCCATATGCGCATCGGAAGGGATAATGATAAGGCAGATGAGGTAAAGGAACAATCCGGGGAATACACCACTTGCAATAATGCCGAATAGGGCCACAAGACGGACGATGGTAGGCTCTGCGCCAATGTAATCGGCAAGGCCTGAGCATAAGCCGCCCATAACCTTGTCTCTGGATTTTCTTAATAATCTTCTTTCCATAAAAACAACACCTCTTACAAATGGAATTTACTTTTCTTTAAGACACTGATGTTTTAGAAGCTTCATTTTTGATGTCTTCATTCCATTGTACGGGTGCCATTTTGGATTGTCTGAAAATTTCTTTTAATATCCTGCATCCATTATTTTGGCTGAAATTTCAGCGAAAACAGGCGCTGCGCTGCTGGCACCGCTCTTGCCGTCCTCGATAAAAACACACATGGCGTAACGAGGTGCATCTATGGGAAAGTAACCCGAAAACCAGGCATGAAGGATTTCACGGTTATCCTTGACCCAGCCGGTTTCAGCACTTCCGGTTTTACCCGCGCTGCCGCCATAGCCGCGGATATCCGCAAGCTCGCCGGTTCCTGACTGAACCGTTAAAAGCATCATACCCTGAAGGCTTGCGGCCGTTTCCTTGGAAATAACCCTTTTCCATGAGGGATTCTTGAGATTTCGGATGCGCTCTCCCTTGTCGTTCACGATGGAATCAATAAGCTGCACACGATTTAAAATTCCGCCGTTGGCTATAACTGCCGTCATATTGGCTGCCTGCACGGGGGAGGCAAGTAAATCGCCCTGGCCTATGGAAAGATTCCCGGTTTCACCGGCCGAAGCATCCCCAATAGATGTTGAAAGCTCCCCGGCCGGCTCGCCGATGCCTTGCAGATTAAGGCCGGTTTTTGAGCCCAGTCCAAAGCGTTGCGCCATATC
>JAOABT010000126.1 GCA_026418215.1 Clostridia bacterium
CCACAATGATGGCATAGGGCGTAAAGCTCTCGGACAGGCTTTCGAAAATGCTCAAGGGGTTATTGAAGGCTTGAAAAAGCTCTTCAGCCATAACGGCCTCCTTTCAGGAACGGAATTCCATGCCCACGATGGTGATGTCATCATCAGGAGAATCTTCTCCGTAAAGGCTTATCATCTCATCATAGATGGCATGGACCGCTGATTCAATGGATTGGTGCCCATTCTCAACGATAAGGGATTGCATGTGCTCGTTGGCCACGATGACCTCTTTTTTCCAAATCTCGGTTAACCCGTCAGTAAAGAGGAACAGCCGGTCACCTGCTCTATAGGAAACGCGCTGAGGCTCAAAGGTTGCTTCCTCGAACACGCCAAGGACGGTACTGGTGGAGGAGAGGGGAACGATGCCTTCCGGGGTTTGCAGGTATTGGTCAATGTGACCTGCCGAGATATAGGTGATCTCATTTGTGTGCAGATCAATGATCCCTGCAAAAATAGTGACATAGATGTTGGAAGAGGTATTCATGATCAGCTCGAGGTTAATGCTCTTGAAAACCTTGTCTATATCGGGCAGAATACCTGCATGCTCATAAAGTAACTTGGTATTTTGAAACGACGTCTTTAAGATCATGGTCATGACAGCCGAAAGAATGCCGTGACCGCAGACATCAAAGATATAGAAAATGATTTTGTTGCCAAGCTGGAAAATGTCGTACATATCGCCGCCCACATTGTCGCAGCTCCTGTAGATGGCGCTTGTTGACAGCTTTTCAAACTGAGGGCTGTCCTTTGGTGCCATATGGAGCAGAATTTGCTGAGCGGAGTCGTTGATATGCTGGAAATAGAGGTTTTTCCGTATTAAATCCTCATTGAGCTTGCGGTTCTCACGAATAAGGTGCAGCTCCTTGATGGCGTTTTCAATGGAAACCAACAGCTTGTCACTGTAAACAGGCTTGTTGAGGTAGTCAAAAGCTCCTTGCTTCATGGCGAATACGGCGTTATCCATATCACCATGACCTGTCAGGATGATGACCCCCATATCCGGATCAATTTCTTTTATGGCGCGTGTGACATCAATGCCGGTCATACCGGGCATGCGCATATCGGAGACAACGCAGTCAAAATCCCCTTCGCTTCTGAAAAGCTCAATGCCTTCCTTACCGCTGGAGGCAGCAGTGACCTTGAAATTCTCTAGCTCCAGAATGAACTTTAGATTGTCGAGAATAGTCTTTTCATCATCAATTATGAGAATTTTATGCAAGCTGTATTCCTCCGAAAGCTTTTAGTCATTATAATTAGTACATACCCTTAAATTCTTTTTTTAAGCATGTGCAGCATGCTTGGATGGAGGTCGCTATGTTTGTTGGTGTATTGCATGTGACGCTCTTTATGAGCGAGCCACAATCCCTTAAGGATAAAAGAAGAATCATTAAGAGTCTTGTTGAAAAGCTTAAAAACAAATTCAACGTTTCTGTCGCTGAAACCGGGCAGCTAGACTCTTGGAATTATTGCGAGCTGGGTGTGGTCTGCATTTCAAATGAAGCGGCTCATGCAGACAGTATGATGTCTTCGGCTGTCAACTTTATCGAGAACCAGGGAACCGTTGAACTCACCGACGTGGAAACGGAAATCATACCCTATACCTAAACTCACAAAACCAGCCTATAGGCATATTATACCATGGTAAAGCCCGTTAATGCCATGAAGCCTGCACGGAAAAGCTAAAAATTTGTCGATAAAGTTTGTATAAACAAAAGACTTTCATTCTTTTTTAAGGTATTATAGGTATAATGTCTTTTATCCTAGAAGGAGATCGTATGAAGCTAAATATCCCCAGAACCCTCATTATCAGTCTGGCCTTCTTCACAGTCAGTCTTGCCTGGACTATCTATAATACCTTTGTACCCGTGTTTTTGAAGGGCCTTATACAAAGCTCCACGCTTATTGGGGCCATTATGACCCTTGATAATATTTTCGGCCTAATCTTCCAGCCCTATTTCGGTAAACGAAGCGATACCACCAAGTCACGGTTCGGAAGGCGCATGCCATACCTCCTTGTTGGCATACCTATGGCAGCGTTGTTTTTTATGCTCGTTCCTTCTTATGATACCTTGGGCCTGGCCTTTAAGGTTGATCTACGTCTCATTTTTCTGATGGTTTCAGTTATTATCATGAATTTCTTTATGAGCGTTTACCGGGCTCCTGCCGTTGCGCTGATGCCCGATGCAACACCAGCACCTTTAAGAAGCCGAGCGAACGGTATTATCACAGCCATGGGGGACTTGGCACCATCATCGCCTTTGTGGCCGGCGGAAAGCTGTTTAATCTGAACCACTTTTTCCCGTTCCTCATGGGCGGATGCCTCATGGTCTTTGCCCTTCTCATG
>JAOABT010000186.1 GCA_026418215.1 Clostridia bacterium
GCGGGAGAGCATGCTGCCTACACCGTTCTCCAGCTCCCACTCGTCCATGGCCCCTGTGCTTTTAGAGATCCTTACACCGAAGATCCGCTCGCCGAACTCATTGATTTTCTCACGGTTTCTACGCCCAAACTTCCGCGCAAAATCCTCATTATAGCTGACTTCAATTACACGCCAAGTCTTAAACTTCCCGATCACCCAGGATGGCAAGGTCTCCGTCAGGCTCATTGACTTTCCGTGCTGAGGCGGGAGCGAAACGCAAAGGATCTGTACCTTCGTGCCATCTTCATTAAAAAGTTTGTCCTCAAGAAAATCCTGAACCTTATTACAGAGGTAAATGAGATAAGGAGCCGGTTTCCACCGCCCCCTATGAACATACTCGACATATCTCCAGTATCGCCTGTTAGCAAGCTCAATTTGAACCTGATCAAGTGTCGGGATTCCCACTTTGTTTGACCCCCTAACCACAATATATTGTGGTTGACCTTATTTTTGACTAATGTGATTAAGTCTCAAAACGGATAAAACCGTTTATTCGTAATGGCCTCAGCCATTTTCGTACATTAGACAATACATTTATTTTGTCTAATGTGACTAATCAAGGATAGAATTTACCTCTGCACTCTTAAGGATTTTCTCAATCTGTTCAAGCTGATCTTCCGAGAGTTTATGCACCGTCTCAACGGTCGAATTAACCTGAAGTGGGTTGCCTGTCTGCCCGCCTACGTTAAGATCCTGCTGTGACTTATTCGCCCATCCACCAAATTTGCTGTTATTCATTAAAGCAAACATTACACCATTGTTATTACCTAGGCGAGAGAGCTTTGATTCCCACTGAGCCTCAATCTTAGCGCGAGCCTCCTCTAGAACTTCAGCAAATCCATCCCTTTCTGCATAACCAAGAAGGGATAATCTACTTGAAAGACCTACAGCCAGAGCGAGCCCGGTCACGGTGTATGGCTGAGGATCCGGAACGGATTCGACCTTAGCATTGGCCCCCTGACCAAGCAGCATTTTCGTCTGATGCTCATCACAGGCCTTAAAATAAGCTTCAATCTTCTCGCGAAGCTCTTCAGGCGTTTTAATCTTGTATTTTCCAAAGTTGCCCATACGGGATCACCTCCATGATTTTTATTATAAGCGTGTTAAGTTCTGGCGCCTGAAATGCAGTAAAATGGCATAGCTCCATACCCTTCAAACCTCTATCCGACAAAAACGAGAAAAAGAAAAAGCGAAGCTCTATGCTCCGCTAAACTTGACTATGTTCACACTTCTTTTGCGCCCATAATGGGTTACCACAATGACGCATTTTGATACCATACATTTTGGATTTTTTCTCGATACACCCTACCGAACAGAAACACTTTTCCGCCATTTGCCTGACAGTTAATCCGTCCTTGACCATCTGCCTTAGTTGTTTCTCTGTGATTACTACTTCGCCGGATTTCCATTTTTGTGCTTTAATCAAACGGTGGATTTGATAACGGGAAAGACCTGTTACTAACGATAATTCATCTAGAGTCTCCCCTCTTCGGTGTCTCCACCTAAGCTGTCCTGGTGAAAGTTTGACTTTCATGTTTTTATTTCTCCTTTCGCAATAATTCCGTTAAATAAACTTGATTTTCTATATTGACAATCAAGTTTGATTTTGGTATACTTAAATCAAGTTAAAGGTTGGAGGTAATGGTTATGGCTAAGTATACTTATGATTATGCATGTGGTCACGGACAGGGACAAACAGAATTGTTCGGAAAAACTGAAGACAGAGAACGTAAGTTGGCTTGGATGGAACATCACGCATTATGCCCAGAGTGTTTTAAAGCTCAAAAAGCCTCAGAAAATGCCGCTAAAGGATTACAATTAATTATCGATATTAACCCTTATGATTTGGCTACACCCGTTGTAATGTATTTTGATGGTGACACTATGACATATAAGGATGCAATTAAATCATTGGGCTACTTTTGGGATAACAAACCAACAACAGGCACTTTAGGAATATTTGAAAAAAGCGCACCAAAATGCTGGCATAAGTTTATTCCCACCGATGCAATTGATAATGAGATAGCACAAGCAAAAAGCATTGGAGCAAAAATAATTAATAACATCAAAGACG
>JAOABT010000238.1 GCA_026418215.1 Clostridia bacterium
GGTGTGGACTGGGTATAGCGCACCTGTCCTGTTCCTCCGCACTGCTTGCAGCTTTCAACGTTGGTACCGGGCTTTGCGCCAGTGCCGTTACATATGGTACAGTTCTGGAGTCTTGAAATGGAGATCTCCTTTGCGACGCCGAAGGCGGCTTCCTCAAAGGTTACTTCCATGGCGTACTGCAGATCGTTACCGCGCTGGGGACCGGTCCGCTTCGCCTTGCTCCGGCCGCCAAAGCCGCCGCCCATAAAGCTCTCGAAAAGATCGTCGAGACCGCCGAAGCCGAAGCCCTCAAAGCCGCCGAAGCCACCTGCTCCACCCGCTCCGTCAAAAGCGGCATGGCCAAACCGGTCATAGTTCGCACGCTTTTGCTCATCGCTCAAAATGCTATAGGCTTCGTTGGCTTCCTTAAACTTGGCTTCCGCCTCTTTATTATCCGGGTTGACGTCCGGGTGGTATTGCTTGGCAAGCCTTCTATAGGCCTTTTTTATCTCATCCGCCGAGGCACCCTTGGCAACGCCGAGCACCTCATAATAATCCCTTTTCTCTGCCAATTTAAACCCTCCAAATAGTCGGTTTTAAATAAACGTGAAACGGTAGATGCCATAAAACCTTCATTTCTGGCAAATACCGTTTCCCATCAGTTTATTCTCTTTATCGCCTTTTGGCTACACTTATTTTTTGTCATCCTCGTCCACAACCTTGTAGTCTGCGTTGTAGACATTATCCTGAGGACCTGCGCCAGCACCGGGGTTGAAGCCTGCGGCGCCGGGTCCGCCAGCCTGTGGGCCTGCCTGCTGGTACATCTTTTGAGAGACACCGTAGAAGGCCTGTGTCAGGGCTTCGGTAGCCTGCTTGATGGCATCGTTGTCGCTGCCCTTCAAAGCTTCCTTCACCTTGTTGATCTCGGCCTCGATGGCAGACTTGTCAGATGCACTCAGCTTGTCACCCAGCTCCTTCAGAGCCTTTTCGGTCTGATAAACCATGGAGTCTGCATCATTTCTGATTTCAATGGCTTCCTTGCGTTTCTTGTCTTCAGCGGCATATTTCTCGGCGTCCTTAACAGCCTTGTCAATATCGGCGTCGCTCAGGTTCGTGCTGGCAGTAATCGTTATCTTCTGCTCATTACCGGTTCCGAGGTCACGCGCTGAAACGTGCGCAATACCGTTCGCATCAATATCGAAGGTTACTTCGATCTGAGGAACGCCACGAGGAGCCGGTGGGATACCTGTAAGCTGGAAGTTGCCGAGCAGCTTGTTGTTGGCGGCCATTTCACGTTCGCCCTGGTAGACCTTGATGTCAACACTGGTCTGACCGTCTGCGGCTGTAGAGAACACCTGGCTCTTCTTGGTAGGAATGGTGGTATTTCTTTCTATGATCTTGGTCATGACGCCGCCGAGGGTTTCAATACCGAGAGACAGGGGGGTTACGTCGAGAAGGAGCAGATCCTTAACCTCACCGGTAAGAACACCAGCCTGAATGGCAGCACCAACGGCAACGCATTCATCCGGGTTGATGCCCTTGAAGGGCTCCTTACCAAGGAACTTTTTAACGGCTTCCTGTACGGCAGGAATACGGGTGGAACCACCAACCAAAAGAATCTTATCTACCTGATCAGGAGAAAGGCCTGCATCAGAAAGCGCTTGTCTGGTGGGTCCCATGGTCTTTTCTACGAGATCAGCGGTAAGCTCATCGAACTTAGCGCGGGAAAGGGTCATATCCAAGTGCTTGGGTCCTGTAGCATCAGCTGTGATAAAGGGGAGGTTAATGTTGGTCTGGCTCACACCGGAAAGCTCGATCTTGGCCTTTTCAGCAGCTTCCTTGAGACGCTGCATAGCCATTTTGTCTGCTTTCAGGTCAATGCCGTGCTCTCTCTTAAAGCCGTCGGCCAGCCAGTCAATGACACGCTGGTCAAAGTCATCGCCGCCAAGGCGGTTGTTGCCGTTGGTTGCAAGAACCTCGAAAACGCCGTCACCGATTTCAAGCAGGGATACGTCGAAGGTACCGCCGCCCAAGTCGAAAACAAGAATCTTCTGGTCATGCTCTTTATCAAGACCATAAGCCAATGCCGCAGCAGTAGGCTCGTTGATGATTCGGAGGACCTCAAGGCCTGCAATTTTACCGGCATCCTTGGTAGCCTGACGCTGAGAGTCAGAGAAATAAGCAGGAACGGTGATAACAGCCTGGGTGACAGTTTCGCCGAGATAGGCTTCAGCATCGGCCTTAAGCTTCTGAAGAATCATCGCGGAAATTTCCTGGGGTGTGAAGTTCTTATCATCAATTCGGACTTTTCTGTCGGTTCCCATATCTCTCTTAATGGAGATAACCGTTCTTTCGGGATTGGTGATGGCCTGGCGCTTTGCCACCTGACCTACCAGCCTTTCACCTGTCTTTGAAAATGCCACAACCGAAGGGGTTGTGCGGTTGCCTTCTGCATTTGGAATTACGACGGGCTCCCCGCCTTCCATAACGGCAACGCATGAGTTTGTCGTACCAAGGTCTATACCTATTACCTTTGCCATTTTTAATACACTCTCCTGTTTCTTATATTTAAGGTCAAATTGAAGAAAGTCCGTTATTAATGCTTGAGTAAACTATATATGTCCTAGCTTAATACCACCTTAATGGCTTTTGCTGAACTTAGGTCTCGTGCTCTGTTTGTCAGAAGCAAGCACCTCGTGCTTCGCTCTTACAAACCATGAACTAATTGCAGTGCTTTGCTGATCAGGATCTCATACTTTCATAATTCGATCTTATCAGCCTATCGCTAAACATCCTGTTTAGCGACTAATTCGCGACCTTCACCATCGAGTGGCGGATAACGATTTCATCCTTATAGGTGTAACCCTTCTGGAATTCCTCAACGATTTCACTGTGTCCGAGGCTCTCGTCTTCAATGTGCATGACTGCGTTGTGGAACTCAGGATTGAAGGTCTTGCCAACCGTTTCGATAGGTTTTACGTCCAGCTTGGCAAGTATGTCTGAAATCTGTCTGAATACTAATGTTACGCCATCCTTCAAGCCCTGGCCTTCATCGGATTCAGCCGCCTTCAACGCTCTTTCCAGATTGTCTACAACGGGGAGGAATTTGCCCACTACCTCGGCGGTTGCATCGATGAACAGCCTTTCCTTTTCCTTCTGCGTTCTTTTTCTATAATTATCAAACTCGGCGGCCAGACGCTGTATTCTGTCAAGTAGCTCTTTATTCTCGTTCTCTTTCTTTTCAAGCGCTTCGTTCAGGCTATTGTCAGGCTGCGCAGCCGCATCCTGGTTATCTGCCTCGGAATTGTTCTCGGAAGGCTCGCCGGTGGTTTCTTCAACCTCTTGAAGCACTTCTTCCTCCTCATGCTTTATTTCCATCTTCTTATCCTTCGCCATACCTTGTTCTTCCTTTCCTTTCATTAGGAGTCATCTCCGAATATTCTGAGAATCTCCCTATTAAGCAATTCTCTGACGTATTGAATGGAGGACACAACCTTGCCATAGGCCATACGTGTGGGCCCGATGACGCCGATTGCGCCCAAATCCTTGCCTTCTCTGCCGTAAACGGTTGTGATGATGCTGAGA
>JAOABT010000252.1 GCA_026418215.1 Clostridia bacterium
GGGTTTTCTCAGCAGCCTCTCTCAGCTCATGGAGCTTAGCCTTAATGGCATCAGCCTTAGCCTGAGTAATAATGCCGTTTGTCACAGCTTGAGTGTAAATATCGGCAGGCTTTTGAGCTTGCGTCTTTGAAGCATCGAAATAGGCCTTTCTCTCGGCGTCCGTCATGGCTTTGATCTTATCCATTTCAGCCTGTCGAGCTGCAGCCTGCTGAGTGGCCAGTGCCTGAATCTTGTCTGCCTCACCCTGGGTGATGGTACCCGCGCTTACAAGCGCTTTAAGATCGGTCGAAATGTCCCTGTCAGCAAAGCCCTTGCCGAAAGCTCCTTTGTCTCCGCCCTTCAGCATCTTTCCTGCTATAGCTGTACGACCATTTGCAGCATTGTGCTGTCCTGTCGTTTTTGTGCCTGCTGCCATAGCGACTGTTCCTGTTGAAAGAATGATACCACCGATGATTAAGCCGCTGACGAGTTTGTTAAGCTTCTTCATAAAGTCAATCTCCTTTTCAGTTGGTATTTTTGTTTGGTACATGTTCATTTTAAAAAGGAATGCTTAAAGCAAACTTAAAAACCCGAAAATTTTAGATTACATTTCAAAGCCCGGATAAAGCTCGGTTCTCCCGTTCACAAGCTGGAAGCCAAACCTCGAGTAGAAATAGAGCGCACGCTTGTTTCTTTCCCAAACCTCGAGTCTGGCCTTCGTCAGGCCCTTTTTCACAAAAGAAGCGAGTGTCTGCTCCATGAGTATATTGGCTGCATTACCGCCCCTGACCTCGGGAATAACGTAGAATATCTCTACCCTCCCAACACCGTCCTCTTCATAGACAAGGGTTTCACCCAGGAGCCTTTCTTCGTCCGCAATCTGCAGAAGCGTGCAGCCCGGCTTTTGAAGGTAGCCCTCAAGCTGCTCCATATCCATGGCCTTGGTAAAATACTCATTGTAACGCATCAAAAAAGCCAGCTTATCGCTCATTTCCGTCAAAGGCTTGGAATAGACACGCTTAAAGGTGCATTCAATACGCGGCTGGAAATGATAAAGATTCCTTTCCATCAACACGGTACCGTCGTTATCCTGGAACCCTCTTTCCAAGTAAAAGCCAAGATCATCCGATTCATTGGCCGGCATGCCGGTATAGACACGCACGTTGTCCTTGGGCCAGCGCTCGCGCTTAATGGCTTTGGCACGGCTGATGCACGACTCAAGGAGGCTTTCCTTAAGCTCAAGGGTTTGGGGGTGCTCTGTTCTGCAAGCGATTGTCATAAAGATGTTCCTGGGATAGGCGTAGCTCACATGCTCATTTTCAAAGGGATAGACATAGGCGTGGGCCAGGTACGACCCCTCCTCATTTAAAGCAAGAAATATATTTTCCTTCTGATTTCCATTCATGTCCTCGGACGGATTCACGATCTTTATATCCATTTAAGTAGACCTCCATTCCAGCACGCGCGAATCCAGCCGCCTTACCATAGCCATACAAACAGGCTTGAAATACTTAAGCCAAAAGCCGCAGGCCTGCTGATTCATCGCCTCAAAATCCACGGAGCATCGTTCAAAACCGTTTGCAATGCCCCAGTTCATTATTTCATCCAACAAGAGTGCCGAAAGTCCCTGATTTCTAAATTTCGGGTACACATAGGCACCGTTGACACACATTTTTTTCTGTCCATTCACAATCCAGGCGGCACCGTGCTCCACGCTTGCAAGCTTCATATAGCCGGCGGGTTCGTCACCCAAAAACGCCATAAATACTAGAGTGCCATCCTCCTTAAGCTCCTCCTTGAGGCTCTCCTCTGTAGGAAGCTCTATGTCACCCTTGAAAACAGGCGCATCCACAAGGTGCAGGCCGATTTCCTTCACCATGGGAAGCCAGAGCGGGATGAGCTCTTCGGTTACAGGCTTTATGTTTATGAAGGCTGCCCCTTCGCTATGTCTTTCCTTCAGCTCGAGATTCTTCACAGACCTTATGGCATCAATGCATTGATAGCCGAAGCCATTCCATACATAGGCCTCTTGACCGGCTTTTTCTGTTTCAAGAAAGGCAATGGCATGGGTAAGCACACCGTTTTGGGTCCAATCCCTGGCACTGGCAGCATAAAGCTTTCTGTAAAGGCTAAAGGCTTCTTCCTTCACAACCGCGTGCCCAAACTCAGGGATAAAAACGCCTCGATTGGGCCCCAAAAGCCCATCCCAGCAAAATCCTGTCATGTAGCCTAAAAGCCTCCGGCCGTCGCGGATGACCTTCCCCCCATTTTGTTTAAGGGTTTTTCGAAGCTGTTCAACGACATGATCACGGGTGATGAAGGTTGTATCGAGGATGGGCACGGCCTCCTGCTGTTCCTGGAATCGCTCCATAAAAAGCGCTGCACACTCATTGACATCGTTTTCTGTCATGTTTTCTATGTTAATCATCTTAATAAACACTCCTTTGATTTCTACTAATCGCTTTCTGGAATTTCTTACGTTCTTCTCTGACCTGGAAGTTTCTTTTGCCTTCGATATAGAGTAATTCCTTTTGAAGCTTGAGCCAGTTCTCCCAGCGCTTTTCAGACAATGAACCATTTTGGAGAGCCGCTCTCACAGCGCAGCCTGGTTCGTTCTGATGCTTGCAATCGCTGAAACGGCACTCCTTGACGAGCTCTTCGATGTCGCCAAAGACCTCGGCTATGCCTTCCTCCGCCTCCCAGAGGGTTAAAGTTCTCATACCCGGAGTGTCTAGCACAACACCGCCGTCTGGCAGTAAATCAAGTTCCCGGTGTGTTGTGGTATGTCTTCCTCGGGCATCGTCCTCTCTGACCTCTTGCGTTTTGAGAAGCTCCTTACCCGAAAGGCTATTAACCAGCGTGGATTTTCCGACACCCGACGAGCCCAGAAACGCTACTGTTTTACCGGGAGTAATATACGCCTTGACCTTATCAAGCCCTTCCCCGGTTACAGCACTTACGGCGAAGATATCAACGCCCTTTGCAACCTCATAAACCTGTGAAAGCTTTGTATCGGTATCGTCACAGATATCGGACTTGGTCAGCACGATCACAGGAAGCGCTCCGCTTTCCCAGGCCGCTATCAAATAGCGCTCCAGCCTTCGAAGGTTAAAATTCTGATTCAAGGACTGCATGAGGAACACCACATCGACATTTGCCGCCACAACCTGTTCTTTCACTTCAATTCCGGCCGCGGCACGAGAGAACTTGGTCTTTCTCGGAAGAACCTCAAGGATCATGGGCTCTGTCTGATCTTCAAATTTTTTAAAGATCACCCAATCTCCGGCTGCAGGTCTGATCTGGCCATTTCCCTGCAGTAAGCGCGGAGCCACCGTCGCCAAGGTCTCACCTTCCTCTGTGATAAGCTTCAATTTATAACCAAAGTCTGCAATAACTCTTCCTAAAGAATTTTCTTTGTTTTCGCTTGTTTCATAATGAGCTTTCATGCTCTCATTCCATCCATACTGGGTAAGATCAGCCATCAATCTTTTCCTCCATTTTCTTTCCGCCGAATGCCCAAAAAAGGGCACAAAAAAACACGCCCAACTGCGTGCCTGCTTTACATCCTATACACGTTTCGAGTTGTTCAAAACCGCTTTGACCTTCCCATTGGGAATGTGCAAAGCCAATTATGGAATTAGTTAAAAACCACCTTTAATACTCTGCTCTTCATTTTTTAACAACAACTCCTTTCGGTGAAAGAAAAATTAGAACAAGGATAGACCTTGAACACACAAACATTTTATGCCATATAGGGAATGTTTGTCAATCATTATTATGTTACAGGTTGATGTCATTTGCTACAAAAGAGGGACAACAAAGGCATAGACCTCTTCAACACCGGCACCGTTTTGCTTAAGCACATCCAAAGCACCAGTTTCAAACAATTTTCTGCCAAGGCTTACGCCCTTGGGGTGATCCTTTGCCCAGGCCTCCAAAAGTCTTTCCGTACCGTAATTCCGGCCAATTTCAAATACAGTCTGAACAGCAATAGCATAGTCAGCCAGAACATCGAAAGGACCTTCAATTTTGATAGCCTTGCCGGCAATAAACTCACTTTTGTCATTAAGGCTACAGCTTCCTGCAACGCCGTCGAGGGCTGCGAACCGGATATGGCGGAGCTGCGCCATAAGGCTTGCGCCAAAGCAAAGCGGGCAGGGCTCCATGGTGGTATAGAGAATATACTGCCTGATGTTGGGATGCTCGAAGGCATTGACTTTTAAAAGCGCATGGGTTTCAGCATGAGAAAGCTTGTGACCGTAGATCTGACCGGCAGGCCCATCCTTCTCAAACTGCATGCTGCGTCCCGTGCCCACGACCTTTCCAAGATCATCAACGATAGCAGCACCTATTGGGATTGACCCCATGCAATAGGCTTCCCATGCCAATTTAAAGCTCTCCTGCCATCCCAAATCCAAAGAATACCAATTCATTTGTATTCTCCCCATCATCAATCTGAAGTGTCCCCTGCATGATGTGCCGGTGCTAATCGTTAATCTCTCTATGACTTAAAGCTTTGCCTAAAGGTCTTCCTCACAATCAGTAATCACAAGGGCAAGCTTTTAATTCAGCCATCTCCGATATCAAGCCCTACGTTTATAAACCAGTGCCAGTTCGGCGGGCTCAAAGCCCAACGCCTTATAAAAAGCTTCGTTTTCAGGGTCAGCCCTTAAGAGGTACGTCAGTTCCTTATTGTGCTCAAGCAATGCACTGACGAGTTTCTTGCCGATACCCTGCCCCTGATAGGCCTTATCCACCACGACATTATTAATCTGACCGTTAAAGGCCTCATCGCAGGTCAACCGTGCAAAGCCAACCATATAATCGTAGTCCCAGGCTGTGACCACTAGCTGTGAATTCTGAACCATTCTCATTAAACGCTTGAAGTCCTGAGTTTTATCAGTCCAGCCCGCCTCATTAAATAACTCGATCAACCGTATGTAGTCAAGTTCTTTATCTTTACGAAACTTGATTTCATCCATAGCGCTGACTCCCCCTCTTCTACCGCTATTCCCTTTAATATATCGTTGCGACCAAGGACAAATGGCAATGCAGAGACCGCACATGGTAGCCGTGATGCCCACCTTTGCGGCCCGCTCGCGGGCTGTCCTGCGGCAATCGTGGGCTTTGTAGAAGCTGTCCCTGTTCTTTTGAGAATCCCAGAGGGCGCCTGATACGGCCATAGCAGGGCACGCTTCTTTGCATTTATTGCAAGCTCCGCATCTGGAAGTATTGATGGGTGTAGCCGCCGACAGCGGCGCATCTGTTAAAACGGAGGTCAGACGTACTGCAGAACCGAACTCTGGTGTCACCAAGACAGCGCATTTGCCTATCCAACCCAGACCTGAACGTGTTGCAATAGTTTTATGGGGAAGAGCCGTTCTCCAGTTTGTTTCGTCTTCAACAACATTTTTGGTGGTCTGAGCCAATGCAGAAAAACCTCTGTCCTGCAGCCATAGGGCCGCGTAGGTACCAAGCTCATCCAGAAGGCTATTTAGCCGCTGATATTCTTCATAATAAGCATGGGTAGGGCCTTCCATGATTCCCTCCAGAATAGAGGGTGTCATCGCAACAGCAATGGAGATGCCAAAAGTAAAACCCTGACGATTTTCTTCGGGAATTTCGCTGAGATCAGCATATCCTATAAGCGAAGCGCCTTTTGCCCCCAACTCTTTTTTTAAGTCTTCAAAGGCCATAACC
The DNA here is from genome assembly GCA_026418215.1 of Clostridia bacterium. GTDB lineage: Bacteria > Bacillota > Clostridia > DSM-8532 > DSM-8532 > DTU059. The sequence continues at coordinate 5,680 of JAOABT010000252.1, forward strand.
TCGACCACCTTGACCTTTTTGGTTATCTTTATTCGGTTTATCCCCAGGTTTGTGTTTTACGGGAAATGCTACTTCTATCTTACCTTTTAGGGGAGCAAACGTAAATATAAAGGTACTATTTTAAGGTAATTTTTTCTTTTCGTAAATTGAAAAGTTAAATTCAAGAATAGATATAGCAGACCGGAATTAAGTTTTGCAGGGGAGGTTTTTCCTATAACCAGTTTGAAAAGTTGACTGGAGAACCGGAACTTAATCTTGCAAACACGAATAATTGCAATGGCCTTATTGGGGCATTGAGCTTTGCATGCGCCGCAGCGGATGCATTCTAGGACTATTGAGGTCATCTGCCGGCTTGAGCTCCATGATGCACTTTGATTGACATTTGCCGCAATGGTCGCAGTGTTCGTCATGATGATGGTACTGCATAAAAGAGAAACGATTGAACAAGGAATAAACGGCACCCAAGGGGCACAGAACCTTACAGAAAAAGCGGCCGATCACTATGCAGAGCATAATGACTACAGCCGCAAGGGTTGCTTTTCAGACAAAAAGAGTACCCGCTGCCCTGAATAGAAGCGGGTTTGCAAGCATCAGAGGGAGCGCTCCGAAAACAGTTCCATTTGGACAGACAAATTTGCAATAATAGGGATCACCCACCCCCATGTAATTAACCCAAAAGGCCAGAAGTAAGATAACCATAACTACAAGCAGGAAATAATTGATGGAGGTCATCCACTGGAAGCGCCCGTCGAGCTGATAGCACGACTTCGGCATACCTTCATTCCAGCCCACCTGTGATGTCCGAATATGTTCTAAAGTTAACTATGGCAATAAAAGTCCATAATATCAGGCAGTCTCGCCGTTCTTACGGAACATTCGCTTAAAAAGCTTCACGATCTCTACAATAGGGATAATGGCAAAGCTGATGCCAATGACGATAAGCCATTGTGTTCCGGTGAGCAAAGTCACTCTGAAGACGGTGTTCAAGAACGGGAACAGAATGACCGACAGCTGTAGGAACGCTGACAAGAGGAAGGCACCTACCACAAAAGGATTTGTGAAGATACCGATTTTAAAAATCGACTTATCGTTAGAACGGGCATTGAAGGAGTGGAAAAGCTGAATAAGTCCCAATGCAGCAAAGGCCATGGTAATTCCGGCAGCAGGCGAAGCATCGGGTCCTACGTGACCGCCGACATAGAAGGCTGCCAAAGTCAAAAAACCCTCAATGATGCCCTGATAAATAATGCTAAAGCCAACTCCGTCGGAATAAAAGGAAGACCTTGCTTTACGGGGCTTACGTTTCATGATTCCGCTTTCAGCTCTCTCCATTCCGAGTGCCAACGCCGGCAGCGTATCTGTTATCAGGTTAATCCAGAGAATGTGTATCGGTGACAAAACCGACCATCCCACCATGGTTGCCACGAACAAGGTCACAACCTCGCCCAGGTTGCAGGAAAGCAAGAACTGGATGGTTTTTTGAATATTGCTGTAAATTTTCCGCCCCTCTTCTACGGCCGAGACAATGGTTGCAAAATTATCATCTGCAAGGACCATGTTTGAAACGCTTTTTGATACCTCCGTACCCGTTATACCCATACCAACACCAATATCGGAGGCTTTAAGCGCAGGGGCATCGTTGACGCCGTCACCTGTCATGGCAACGATTTTATCCTTCTTTTTCCATGCATTGACGATACGCACCTTGTGCTCCGGAGATACACGGGCATAAACCGAGTAGTTTCCGACATTTTCCTCAAAGGTCTCTTGAGAGAGGCTGTTAAGCTGCGCTCCCGTAATGACCTGGCTGTCGTCCTCGATAATGCCCAGCTCTTTGGCTATGGCGGAAGCTGTGTCCCTATGATCTCCGGTAATCATGA
>JAOABT010000257.1 GCA_026418215.1 Clostridia bacterium
TAGCCGGAGCGTTCTCTAAGTTTGTGGGACAGGAGCTTTTAAAGCTTTCTCCAGAAATCATTGTGGAGAATGGCGGAGATCTTTTTATCAAAAGCGAGCAGGAGCGAAAGGTAGGCATCTACGCAGGTGCATCACCCTTAAGCAATAAGCTTGCCATCAAGCTTTCCAGGGATATGACGCCCTGCGGGCTATGTACCTCTTCCGGAACCGTAGGGCACTCCTTGAGCTTTGGGAAGGCAGACGCTGCGGTTATCCTGCATCCCGATGCCTCTGTGGCCGATGCATGCGCCACGGCTCTGGGAAACAGAATAAAGAGCGCGCAGGATATTGAAAGGGCTCTTGAGGAAGTTTCGAAAATTCCGGGTGTTCGAGGTGCGATGGTCATCATCGGGGAAGCCTTAGGCGCCATAGGCGATATCGAGCTCTGTGAAAGGTAGGCGCTTAGAATCAGGAATTCACTCAATATGATAAAAATGAAATATTGTGAAAAACGAAAGATATTTAAAGAAAACAAGCGTTTATTAGGGGAGAGTATAAGATTGATTGAGTGGTGGGAGACCCCTAAAAAAGGGTAAAAAAAAGGCCAAACCACCGGGGGGTTAGGAATTAGTCTGGCCCAAACAACCTATAAAATTGCTGCATGACTATCTTATATTATTCAGTTGGGGCGGTAAAGCATTCCCCCAAATCGAAAAATTTCTGCAAAAAGCCAAGCCGCATGAACAGTAGCTTGTATCGGAATACAAAAATTATTCGTCAAAATAAACAGCATAAGGGTATTGCCCCTGTCAAAAAAAGTTGAAATGAGGAAGAATATCATGGACGAAAACCTGAGGAACGAGCTTAAAAGCGCCCAAAGAATCGTAGTCAAGGTTGGAACCTCAACCCTCACCCATGAAAGCGGGAAGATGAACCTTGTGAGGATGGAACGTCTGTCTCTGGCCATTTCAGAGCTGATGAACGAGAACAAGGAGGTCATTCTGGTGTCCTCCGGCGCCATCGGTGTTGGCATGGGCAAGTTCAATTTCAGGAGACGACCTTTGGGTATGGGTATGAAGCAGGCGTTAGCTGCAGTCGGTCAGTGCGAGCTCATGAACATCTACAGCCGCCTCTTTTCAACCTATAACCATACAGTGGCTCAGATTCTTCTGACCAAAACCGATGTCAACGACGAAATGCGGAGAAAGAACGTCATCAATACCTTCAAAAGCCTTTTAGAGTTCGGCGTGCTTCCCATTGTCAATGAAAATGACTCGGTATCGGTGGATGAAATTAAGAGCCTCATGATGTTCGGCGACAACGATACGCTGTCGGCGGTGGTCTCAAAGCTTGTATCTGCAGACCTTTTGATCATCCTGTCCGATATTGACGGTCTCTATGATTCCAATCCCAAGGAGAACAAGGAAAGCAAGCTCATTCACACAGTCACAGACATCAATGCCATCAGGGAATACGCCGGCGGGTCGGGCACCAACCGCGGAACGGGCGGCATGGTCACTAAGCTGGATGCCGCGGAAATCGCGACAGGTGCCGGCATCAATATGATTATTGCAAGCGGCAGCGATCCGATGGTTATTTTGGACATTTTGAAAGGTGATGAATTGGGGACGCTGTTTGTCAAAAAAGATGTAGAAACACATGAAAATCTGTAATACACAAACAAAAAAGGGTTGCAGCAGCAACCCTTTTTATTATCAGTCTCAAAGGACCAATTAACCGTTAACCTTATCCTTAAGCGCCTTGCCTGCCTTGAAGACGGGTGCCTTGGAAGCGGGAATGGTGATGGCTTCCTTAGTCTGGGGATTGCGTCCCTTTCTAGCGGCTCTGTTCTTGGTTTCAAAGGTTCCGAAACCAACGAGAACGACCTTTTCTCCAGAGGAGAGGGATTCTTCGACTACAGAAACGAGCGCATCAATGGCTGCCTCGCTATCCTTCTTGGTAAGGCCTGACTGCTGTGCAACAGCATTGATCAAATCGGCTTTGTTCATTAGGTTTACCTCCTGCACAAAATTTCGAACTCATTTTATAACGGGTTTTCCTTAAAGTCAAGCATTCATGCTTGTTTCCCAAAAAAAATCGCATATAATTTGATTATCCCAATAAAACAGTATATAATACATTTAAATGCAAACTTGTGACTATTTCCTCATGGAGGAGTCTTTGATGGCAGGGCTCTATTTCTATGTTCCCAGAATAAAAACCTCGGACATTGTGGAATGCGGTCTGAAATTGTCAGAATGGTATGATCGTGAGATCTCCCTGCCAGGTGCGGACGGAACCCGAAAGGTTCTCAAAACACTTTTACACCCGAGGGATGATGCAAAAAAGCTGAAGGATAATTCCTACCAGTGCCTTAGGCTGGAAGTGGATTTGGACTACTGCAGGGTCGGGG
>JAOABT010000274.1 GCA_026418215.1 Clostridia bacterium
GTACCGCTTGGCCCTGCGGCAAGCCAGATTGCCATCAAGCAGTTCGGTACAAATGGCGGCGGATTCTTTGGTATGAACTCCGCCTTCCCACTTGAGAATCCGACACCGTTTTCAAACTTTTTACAGCTTCTCTCCATTTTGTTGATTCCAGCAGCGCTGTGTATAGCTTTTGGCAAGGCGGTCAAAGAAACAAGGCAGGGGCTGACGATCTATGCTGCCATGCTCATTCTTTTTGCTATGTGTCTGGCTGGTGTGACGTTAAGCGAGTATCTTGCTGTGCCTCACCATCAGGGCGTCACAGTATCAGGAAATATGGAAGGTAAGGAAGTCATGCATGGGGTGGGAACCTCGGCTTTGTGGGGAACTTCCACGACGGCAGCTTCAAATGGCTCTGTCAATGCCATGCTTGATAGCTTTACGCCTCTTGGAGGAATGGTTCTTATGTTCTTGATGCAGCTCGGTGAGATCGTTTTCGGTGGAGTGGGCAGCGGGCTGTGCGGCATGATTGCCTTTGTCATCCTTACTGTGTTTATTGCCGGTTTGATGGTAGGACGAACGCCCGAATACCTTGGGAAGAAGATTGATCCCTTTGATATGAAAATGGTTTGTCTTATCATTCTTGTTCCACCGCTTTTAACCCTTCTGGGAACGGCGTTTGCGGTTTTGACGCCTCAAGCGCAGCATTGGGTCACGAATCCTGGTGCTCATGGCTTCTCAGAGATTCTCTATGCTTTCACCTCTATGGCCAATAATAATGGCAGCGCCTTTGCAGGCTTTATGGCCAATACGCCATTTACCAATATCACGGGCGGTATTATCATGCTGTTTGTTCGTTTCGTTCCTCTCTGTGCAGCTATTTTTCTTGCAGGAAATCTGGCCAAGAAAAAAAGTATTGCAGCAAGTGAAGGGACGCTTTCTACGAGCAACACCATGTTTGTAGGCCTTCTAATTGCAGTTATTATATTGATTGGTGCCTTGAGCTTTTTGCCTTCACTGGCCTTGGGCCCAATAGCAGATTTCTTTACGACAATGAGGTAGGGTGAGAAGAATGAAAGTGAAAAATTCAAGCAAGGGTATTCTTTTTAATGCATTGCACCAATCAGTTATTAAGCTGTCACCGCGTGTTCAGATCAAGAATCCGGTAATGTTTGTTGTATACGTTGGTGCAGTTTTCACAACCGTACTCTTTATTTTGTCGCTGGCAGGCGTTAAAGATGAACCATCGGGCTATACCTTGACGATTGCACTTATTCTATGGTTTACCGTCCTGTTTGCCAACCTTGCGGAGGCTATTGCCGAGGGACGCGGCCGTGCGCAGGCTGAAACCCTTAGGAGTGCCCGTAAGGATGTCATGGCGAGAAGGCTGAAATCGGCTGCTAATCACGAAGACTATACAGAGGTGCTATCGGGCTCGCTGAAAAAGGGCGATATCGTTTTGGTTAAGGCAGGGGATCAAATCCCTATGGATGGTGAAGTTATTGAAGGCGCAGCATCGGTAGATGAGAGTGCCATTACAGGCGAATCTGCACCGGTCATACGTGAATCGGGCGGTGACAGAAGCGCCGTAACAGGTGGGACCTCAATTATTTCGGATTGGCTTGTCATAAGAATTACAGCCGAGGCGGGAGAAAGCTTTCTAGATAAAATGATTGCCATGGTAGAGGGTGCTGCGAGAAAAAAGACACCCAACGAAGTTGCCCTTCAAATCCTGCTTGTAACGTTGACTATTATTTTTCTGGTGGTTACTGCTACACTGCTTCCGTTCTCGGGATTTGTAGGCAAGGAGGTAGGTTCGGGAACGGCTGTGTCGCTTACAAATATCGTCGCCCTTCTGGTTTGTCTTGCACCTACGACCATAGGAGCCCTTCTTTCCTCCATAGGTATTGCGGGAATGAGCCGCCTTAATCAGGCCAATGTTCTTGCCATGAGCGGACGTGCCATTGAAGCAGCTGGTGATGTTGATGTTCTGCTTTTGGATAAAACCGGGACCATTACACTTGGCAACAGGCAGGCAAGTGAATTTATACCTGTCAAGGGGATTGAAGAGCAGGAACTGGCTGATGCAGCACAACTGTCCTCGATGGCGGACGAAACGGCAGAGGGCCGAAGTGTCGTCGTTCTTGCCAAAGAGAGGTTTGGCATTCGAGGAAGGGATTTATCAAAGCTTGGTGCCACTTTTATAGAGTTTACGGCCAAGACCAGAATGAGCGGCATTGACTACCAGGGGAACTCTATTCGCAAAGGTGCAGCTGATGCTGTGAAGAAATATACAATTGAAAATGGCGGCACCTATCCCGAAGAATGCGATGCCATTGTTAAGCGCGTAGCCAATGAGGGAGGTACACCGCTTGTTGTTGCTAAAAACGATGCCGTTTTGGGTGTCATTTATCTCAAGGATATCGTCAAGAAGGGAGTTAAGGAGCGCTTTGAGGATTTGAGGAAAATGGGCATCAAAACCATCATGATAACGGGGGACAATCCAATGACAGCCGCTGCCATTGCAGCAGAAGCCGGTGTGGATGACTTCCTCGCTGAAGCAACTCCCGAAGCCAAGCTAAGGCTCATACGAGAATACCAGTCAAAAGGGCATTTGGTTGCCATGACAGGTGATGGCACCAACGATGCTCCGGCCCTTGCCCAAGCCGACGTTGCCGTTGCCATGAATTCGGGCACCCAGGCTGCAAAGGAAGCCGGTAACATGGTCGATCTGGACTCAAGCCCAACCAAGCTTATTGATATTGTCAGAATCGGGAAACAGCTTCTGATGACGAGAGGAGCTCTTACAACCTTCAGTGTTGCCAATGATATAGCAAAATATTTTGCTATTATACCGGTGCTTTTCTTCGGTATCTTCCCGCAGCTGGCAGCCCTTAATATCATGGGCTTTAAAAGTACGACCAGTGCCATACTATCGGCCATTATTTTTAATGCACTCATCATCATTGCCTTGATTCCCTTATCTTTAAAGGGCGTCAAATACCAGGAGCTTCCCGCCGGAAAGCTGCTCAAGAAAAACATTCTGATCTATGGCTTAGGCGGTATCGTCACTCCGTTTATATTCATCAAGCTTATTGATATCATCCTGACCGGTTTAGGTCTTGTTTGAGGTGATTTTTTATGAATAAAGCTATTAAAATTGTAAAGCCTGCATTCATGCTTTTTGTCATGATGTCCTTGCTGTGCGGTATCCTTTATACAGGCCTTGTCACAGGGCTTGCCAATCTTGTTTTTCCTAAGCAGTCTAATGGCAGCATCATCACTGTCACCTTGAAGGATGGAACAAAGAAAGAAATTGGCTCTGAACTGATTGCACAGGAATTTACCAAGCCGGAGTATTTAATCGGAAGACCTTTGGGTACCACAAATCTTTCTCCAACAGGTAAAAAGGAGGAAGAACTCATAAAGGAGTGCATCTTTTGGTGGCATACCTTTGATCCAGCCAATAAG
>JAOABT010000296.1 GCA_026418215.1 Clostridia bacterium
CTACAGCAAGTTCATGAACGCTCTTAAGAAAGCGAACATTCTGCTCAACAGAAAGGTTCTCGCTGATATGGCCGTTAATGACGCTGCAGGCTTCAAGATGCTCGTTGAAAAGGTAAAGTAATTCTATTGAAGTGCTCTTAAAAGCCCCTCACATCATGTGCAGGGGCTTTTTTGCAGTATAAAGTCATGAGAGTTTTATTTCGCTCTGTCTTTAACATTTGAGGTCTGTTTATGGGTATAAGACAACCTTTGTATAGTCTGGGTAACTCGTACGATATATATGAAATAAGTCGACTTCGGAATGGTATGAAGTAGGGTGAAGTTCAGTGTGACTTAAATGGCATAAGCAAGATAAAGATAAGTCCGACTCAATGCGTATTGCAAGATGAATATAAACCAATTTTAATGGCGTATGCAAGGTGAACTGAGTCAGGCTTGAAAACGAGAAACAGTTGTATAGGCAATAAGCCGTGCGAAGCCCGATGATAAGGGCTTCAAGCCAAATAGCTTCAGGGAGGCTTTCTTGTGAATCCTATAAAAATTACCTCAGCCGCAAACCCTTTAATAAAGGAGCTTAAGGGGCTCCAGGACAAAAAAGGGAGACAAAAAGAGAAGGCCGTGCTTCTGGAAGGCATCCGCCTTGTATCCGATGCACTTGAATCGGGAGCCTTGGTGCGCTACTTTGTCATAGCGGAAGGGTTTATTGATCGTGCCCAGATCATTATAGATCGCTACGAGGGAACCAAGATATTCATGCTCCCGGATGGGCTCTTTGAACGAGTAGGGGAGACCCAGACTCCTCAGGGTATCATGGCGGTAGTCGATATTCCACATCACAGCCTTTCTGAAGTTTTAGCCAAGGGCAGACGCTTGATGCTTTTAGAGAGTCTCCAAGACCCAGGCAATCTGGGAACCATTATCAGAACAGCTGATGCCTGTGGCTTTGATGCGGTATTGCTCTCCAAAGATAGTGTTGATCCCTTTAATCCCAAGGTTGTACGTTCGACCATGGGATCGCTCTTTCATTTACCCATCATTGTTTTAGATGACCTGTACAGTACAATAGTCGAGCTTAAGGCTCACGGAATACGGCTGGTATGCGCGCACCCGAGAGATGGGCTTTCGTGCTGGGAAGCCCATCTCTCCGACAGCATAGCCATTGTTATTGGGAACGAGGGCAACGGCCTGACCGAGCAAATAATTGGTCTTGCCGACGTGACCGTTATGATTCCCATGGAAGGGAAGGCGGAGTCCTTGAACGCTTCGGTTGCTGCCTCCATGCTTCTTTATGAGAGTATGAGGCAGAAAACCGTCAAAAAAGTGTAAAGGCTGGCAAATCTTTTTCCGATAAATGGACAAAATTTTCTCAAAGTCCCTTGAAAATCATTTTTAAATAATATAAAATACTCTGTGAATTTTGTGATATTGTTAACAATTTTCATTAAGTTTTTAGGAGGTTAAAACCATGGCAGTAAAAATTGGTATTAACGGGTTCGGAAGAATTGGCCGTCTTGCTTTCAGAGCAGCTGTCAAGAACCCAAATGTTACAGTGGTTGGAATCAACGACCCCTTCATCGATCTTGATTACATGAAGTATATGCTCGAGTACGACACCGTTCATGGTAAGTTCGATGGCACCATCGAAATCAAGGACGGCAAGTTCGTTGTTAACGGAAACGCTATCAACGTTTACGCTTGCATGAAGCCCGAGGAGATTCCGTGGGGAGAATGCGGCGCTGAATACGTAATTGAATCTACTGGTCTCTTCACCGATGCTGAAAAGGCTAAGGTTCACATCCAGGCTGGCGCAAAGAAGGTTGTTATCTCTGCTCCTTCCAACAATGCTCCTATGTTCGTAATGGGTGTTAACCACACCACTTACACCAAGGACATGCAGATCGTTTCCAACGCTTCCTGCAC
>JAOABT010000333.1 GCA_026418215.1 Clostridia bacterium
GTCTCGTGGGCTCGGAGATGTGTATAAGAGACAGCTCTTGGCCAAAGAAGCCGCAGCTGCAGGCTTTAAATATATGGCTGCGGGTGTTCACCTCAAGAATTGGCCTGCAATAAGATTCTGGACGAAGATGGGCCTTGATCGCATCACTGCTGTGCGGGGAGATTCGGTCATTGGTGCTGATAAGTTCAGTGTAATGGCACTTAGGCAGGATTTAAACGAGGTTTTGTGATATGATCGAAATAAGCAAATACATAGAAAGCTTTTTGTCTCTTGACAAGGCGCAGTTGGCCGTCATTGATGACGACGGGTGTAAAAGACTGGATATTCCATGCATTTGGAGATTTGATTGATCGATTTGAAACAGAGCTTCTCTCTATTTGAAAAGGATTTTCTTCTCAGCATTTAAAGAAAGCAGACAGCGTTTGGCTGTCTGCACTTATCAATGGCTCGAAACGAAGAGAATCAGGTCGATCTGAATAGCCGTTTCCCAAATAAAAGGCTCAGAACGAAGAGCACCAGGAATATATAGAACAGAATTCTGGCAATCCCGAAGGAAACCGTTGCAATAAGGCCGAACCCAAAAATACCTGAGATCACGGCCAAAATAAAGAATACGACTGCCCACTTAAACATATTGATTCCTCCCTGTTCAAAGTAACTGTTCTTATTTTTCTTTGATGTCAACAATCTTATTCTTGTTGACTAACAGGGAATTGGAGGACTAAATCGTAAAATCAGCATCAGACCTTGATTTTTCCAATAACTTCCGTTATGGCGTCTTTTGGACCAGCATCGCCATGTGAAGTATAAATAACGCTGGGGTTAAGGCTTGCAAGCTTTTCCAGCGTTTTTTTCGTCAAGGGGAGGCTGGCTGCAATAATGGGCAGGGAGGTTTTAAAACCCTTGGAACCTGTTTTTATGGAGAACAAGTCTCCAACAATGATGGAGCCGTCATCAAGCAGGACAGAGACTGAGCCCTCCGTATGTCCGGGGGTATGAAGCACCTTGCCTTCAACACCGAAGGGCCTGAGGTCAAGTTCATCGCGTATGAGGATGTCTGCTGGCACACCTTCAATGACTGATTGACCGAAGAATTTTGCGAACACCTTTCCCACAAGGGTCAATGGCATAACAGGGCTGCTTTGACCATTTTTAAGGCTGTTTGCTTCTGCCTGATGGATGGCGATCTTAGCCCCGGTTAAAACCTTCAGCTCTTTAATCGCACCGGTGTGATCCGTGTGATTATGGGTCAATATAATTAATGAAATAGCCTTAGGATTTATGTTGAACTTTGATAAAGCCTTAAGTATGCGTTTGCCGCTCCCTTTCAGACCTGTATCCACGAGTATGGCCTTTTGGCCCTTGATGAGATAGATTTTTACAAATCCTAAAGAAATGGGGTGGACGGTTGCTTGACTGTATGCCATATAGCCTCCGGCTTGGTTAATTTTTTCTCTTTACGCTTATTATAGTGATTGAGTGTGATAACTTTAAGTAGTCTTTTCTGATATTTTGTGTAAATTTTTTACCAATACCTGGCTTATAGCAATAGCTGACCATGCAATGCAGGTATTGCTTCCTCTATTGATAATTCTTAAAATAAAGCTAACACAAATGAAGGAGCATAAAAATGGCATATTTGAAAAAAGCACTGCTACAGGCTCATGAGCTGGCAGAAAAAATCGTCAGGCCCGGTGATGCTGTCATCGATGCCACTATGGGAAATGGCCACGACACACTTTTTATGGCAGATTTGGTCGGAGAAGCGGGAAGGGTTTATGCCTTTGACATACAGGAAAGCGCCGTTGCCAAAACAAGGGAGCGTATAGAGAAAGCCGGCTTTACAAGCCGCTGTCATTTGATTCACGATGGCCACCAGAATATGGATCTCTACGTCAAGGAGCCGGTTAAGCTGATCATCTATAATTTAGGTTATCTTCCGGGAGGCGACCACAACATTGGGACAAGGGCGGAGACCACTATTGCCGCTGTTGAAAAGTCGCTGTCTCTCATCTCGAACGATGGACTTGTCATTATTGTTATCTACCATGGGGGTGATTCAGGCTTTGAAGAAAGAGATGCATTACTTTCGTATTTAATCAGCCTGGATTGCAAAAAATACAGTGTCATGAAAACAGATTTCATTAACCAGATCAACTGCCCTCCGATTTTGATCGCTATAGAGAAAAATTTGAAGGATTGAAGGCATTGCTTACAACCATTGAAGAGCGCGGGCCGGGGTGTGCATTTGCTTGAAGGAGAGAATTGCATGGCATTTCGATTAGCACAGGGCTTATCGAAATGGATATGAAGATGCTGCTGAAAAATTGCCAAAGATGACCATAACCTCTGTTTCAAAGGAACGAAAGCAGCTTGACCAAGCGGCGAAGCTGATAGTTATTGCAATATTGGTTAAACTAGGATATAATTCTTATGACCACGTAATAATTAAACAGTTATTCTTTTCACAATTCTCATAAAGATTATGTTTCAACCTATTTATCATCATTCTACGAGGTGGAAAAATGGCAACGTTTGATAAGGTAAACGATCTTCGAATCAGAAAAGAACGCCTCAAGCAAGGCGGAGGAGAAAGCAAGATCGCCAAGCAGCACGAGGCAGGCAAGAAAACCGCCCGTGAAAGATTGGCACTTCTTTTGGATGAAGGCAGCTTTGTTGAAGTTGATGCCTTTGTGGAAACCAGAGGTATTGATTTCGATATGCAGAAAAAGAAGGTGGCAGGAGACGGTGTTGTCACCGGCTATGGTACCGTTGATGGAAGACTCGTATTTGTTTCATCCCAGGACTTCACCATTATCGGCGGTTCTTTAGGTGAAATGCACGCTAGAAAGATCACAAAGGTCATGGATATGGCCATGAAAATGGGAGCTCCCTTTGTCAGTATTAATGACTCAGGCGGAGCCAGAATCGAAGAAGGCATCGATGCTTTGAGCGGCTTTGGTGACATTTTCTACAGAAACACCCTTGCTTCCGGTGTTATCCCTCAGATTTCAGTCATCATGGGACCTTGCGCAGGTGGTGCGGTTTATT
>JAOABT010000340.1 GCA_026418215.1 Clostridia bacterium
CCTGCTTGATGCGGCTGCGGTCCCCGTATATCATCACATTCGGTTCCACAAAGGTTCGGATTTCGTGCTGGGTTTCAAGAAGCCGCGTATCCCGGGCCATTTCTTGAATGAGCTCGCTCATATCGAACTTTTCCTTTACAAGCACCAGCGTATCCTTATCGTTTCGTGCGATAAACAGCAGCTTGTCGACCAGGTCCTGCATGCCCTTGGATTCCTTGTTAATGGCTGAAATAGACTCCTGGAGGATTTCCTTGTCCTCCTTGCCCCAGCGCTCCAGCATTCTGGAATAGCCCTGGATAACGGCGATAGGCGTCCTGAGCTCGTGAGAGGCATCGGATACAAACTGGTTCTGCTTTTCATAGGCCTTCTCGATGCGGTCCATCATGCGGTTGAAGGTCAGAGCGAATTCCACAAGCTCATCGGTTGAGTCACTGACATTCAATCGCAGGTTAAGATTCTGGGAGGAAATGTTGTTGGCCTTCACGACGAGCTCATCGAGCACACCAAAGGCCTTTCGTGTTAAGTAATTTCCTCGGACATAGATCACCAGCATGGAAACGAGGAATAACAGCAATGCGATGGCTCCGGTTACAACGACCTCAGTCAGAATGATGGTAATGTCGTTGTAGATAAGAAGCCGAAGCTGCTGACCGTCGGTAACCTCAAAGGTTTTGGTATAAATCAGGTAGGCTTTGTTTTTGATAATCTGAATACTGAAGAAACGAGGCGGTGTAACCTTCTGAACCTCTGAGAAGTTCGAGGCGATGATCTGATCCTTGTCGTTCACAAGGATAAAGCTGCCGCCCTGCATCGACTCAATGGTATCCACAAAGCTCTGGGTGGTTGTGGCGGTCTTGATTTTGTCCATATAGGGCTTGGTGTCGTAGATCATATAGAATATCTTGAACACCAGAACCAGGACAAAGATGACCGCCAGCGACACCGAAAGCCATGTAGCAAACATGTTGGTATACGAAGCGGATATTCTTGACGCAATGGAAGAATGCCGCTTCAGCTCTACCTGCTTCTGCGCTTCCGCAGTCACCTTGGGCTTTGCCAGAGGCTCATTATCGGACTTTATTTTTCTGCTGACTATCTGAATATCGTCCTTAGCCTTGGTTTTCAAAAATATACCCCACTCCACGGATTGTTTTTATGTAGTTTACGCCGTAGCGCTGATCAATCTTGCTTCTGAGGTAACGGATATAAACGTCGGTTACATTGGTGTCGCCGATGAAGTCGTAACCCCAGACGTTTTCTATAAGCTTTTCTCTATCTAAGACAATGCCTCTGTTTTCCATGAGATACAAGAGGAGGTCATACTCCTTTTTAGAAAGGAATATCTCCTCACCATCATAGGTCACCTTATGCTGCATTTTGGACAGCACAAGCTTTCCGGCATTAATCTGTTCGTCAGTACCTTCCTTTTTAACAACTGCTTTTCTCTTTAAAGCCACGCGGATGCGGGCCAATAGCTCTTCTATGGCAAAGGGCTTGGTGACATAATCGTCGGCACCGCTGTCAAGTCCGGTGACCTTGTCGGATATGTCGTCCTTGGCGGTCAGCATGATGATGGGCATATCTGAAAACTTTCTGACTCTTCTGCAGACCTCGATGCCGCTCATCAAAGGCAGCATCAGATCCAGAATGATCATGTCTATATCCCCTTTTTGTGCGCGTTCCAGGCCGCTTCTGCCATCCGATGCAATCTCGACCTCGTAGCCCTCGTGCTTAAGCTCCAGTTCCAGAAATCTTGCAATCTTACTTTCGTCTTCCACAACAAGAACTTTTTCCGCCATAGTCTTTAACCCCCCGGTTTTAGAAAGCTTAGATGTAAGCGCACAGGCTCTTTTACCAAAGCCTGTGCGTTAAATGTTTATTCAATGGTGTATTCCTTGAAGCCCTCCTCCTTGTTCTGCTCCTTATTGGGATTAGGTGCTTCGGGAGCAGCGGGAGGTGTCATATCGGAAGGAACGGGCACCTGGGATTTAGGTGGCTGAGGAGCATAAGGAGCGCTGCGGGGCTGAGGACGATCCTTGTGGCTGCCTGTATCCTTCATTTTGTCGGATATATTCTGGAAAAAGGAATTAACGTTTATATTCTGGCTCTTCACATCACGAATGCTGAATTTATAGCCTAGCATCATGAGGAACAGGAAGAACAGGATAATAACAAACCATAACGGTATCAGAAGGATCAATAGGATAACGGGAATGGTAAAAAGGGTGGCGTTTCTGTCTTCAACAAAGATTCTTGTGTCAAAGCCCTTCTGAAGAATCTCAGCAAAGCGCTTGCCAAAATCATCCTGCGGCTGTCTCCTCTGATAACACTGCTGGGATTTGCCTGATTTGGTTCTCTCAAAGTCAATGATGGCCTCAAGAACATCCCCATTGTTCTTTTCAAGGAAGTACTTTGCATCCTCGTAGCTCGAATGGGTACGCTTTCTGAATTCATCAATTTGTTCTATTGTAATCATAAAAAGCACCTCCGTTTTTTGGCAGAACCTTCGCTTAATAGCTTTTGCTGCTCTCTCTGACTTTGTCCTTCATTTTACTCACCATGGATTCCACGTTGACATTGGGATCGGGCATCTCCTGAATGTGAAACTTGAAGCCCATAATCATCATCGCTACCGCCATGATAATGATAATATGCCATACGGGGAAAAGAACCACCGGTACGATAACCGGAATCGGGAAGCTTCTTAAATTCTTATCGGTAATCACGAGCTTCAGGTCAATCAGTCTTTGCAGAACTCTCATCACACCGCGTCCAAAATTTCCGGAATGATGGGGTCTTTCAGTTTTTGGGTCGTGACGGTTTTGGTATTGGTAGGTGTTTTGTTTCTGCTGCTGATAACCTGTTCTGTCCTTCTCAAAAGCAATAATGGCTTCTAAAAGATCTTCATGATATCTCTCAAGATAAAACTTCGCTTCGTCATAGGTTGCATTGGTTCTTCTTCTAAATTCATCAATCATTTGAATATTCATAACAGGATACCTCCAAATATTATCGCCGTGTTTAGCTTACATGATTTATTGTAAGGCAGATAAATTAGGTGCTCCTGTTAGATGAATTAGAGTTCCATTAGAAACAAGGAACAAAATCATTAAGATAACGGGGTTATTCCCACTCAATTGTTGACGGGGGCTTGCTGGTGATGTCATACACAATACGATTGATATGGCCCACTTCATTGACGATACGGTTGGAAACGCGCTCCAGTAAATCGTATGGCAATCTCGCCCAGTCGGCAGTCATAAAGTCGGTGGTGGTGACCGCACGAAGAGCCAGCGTGTAATCATAGGTTCTTTCGTCTCCCATAACGCCCACGCTTCTCATATTGGTGAGAACGGTGAAGT
>JAOABT010000547.1 GCA_026418215.1 Clostridia bacterium
CGCTTATCCATATCGGTTACCAAAAAACCAAGTTCCACCATGAGCTGAGCCATAGGGATTACTTAGGTGCGCTCATGAACCTCGGCATCAAAAGAGAAACCATAGGGGACATCCTGGTTCACCCGGATTCCTGCCAGTTAATTGCATTTGCTGATATGGCTCAATATATTGTCAGTAGCTTGAGCAGGGTTGGCAGCCTTGAGGTCGAAGCGGAAATTAGAAATCTGAAGGAACTCAAACTGCCTGAGCTCAAATTTAAGGATATGGTTGTGACGGTGGCCTCTTTGCGTCTGGATGCGCTCATTGCAGAAGCCTTCAGCTTATCCAGGTCGGATGCAGCGGATTATATCGCTGGCGGGAAGGTCTATTTAGATTTCGAGGAGTGTACGCACCCGTCCGAAAGCGTCAAAGAAGGGAGCATTATGACCTTGAGGGGCATGGGCAAGGCTATTCTGCTGCAGGTTGGTCAGATGTCCAAAAAGAACCGGACCTTTGTGACCATCAGAAGATTTTTGTAGTAATGGTGTTTCGGTTTTAACTTAAATTGTTAGTCATAAGGCCTGCTTAGGTGAGATTGATCCTATCAAGATCTGCGGACTGTAATCTGTTCCGGCTTATTGTACAGATGTTTCGAATAATAGGGCTAAAGCCTTGACACGTCTTGAGCGTCAAGCATATAATTATTTATTATTGATTCTTGTGTAAATCGTCGCAGTGGTGACGATACTTAAGAATAATAAGAGAAATGCGATGATCGGACGAGTAAAATTGAGAAAGCCTTTCAGAGAGCGGGGACAGGTGAAAACCCGCAGGAACGTATCAATTTGAAGATCAGCCGTGAGCAGCAGCCCGAACAGGCCGGAGCGGTGAGAAGCATAGTTGGTGTTGCTTCCCATAAGCTTCAACAATTAGTAGGGTGAGCCGGATAAGGACCGTTATGCCTTGCAAGAGACAGACTAAAGCCATTAGGTCGGACGTCTGTAATTTGGGTGGTACCGCGGAATTTAGCCTTTCGTCCCTTTCAGGACGAGGGCTTTTTTATTTGCCTTAGCTCACTCTTGCTGGAACGGGTTTTAGGCGTTTTGTTGTGAGACAAAGCAACGGAAGACACCGCTGACGCAAGGGTGGAGCACATTTTTAAAGATTAAAGGAGAGGATACTATGGCAGTCGATTACGGCACGACTCTGAATCTGCCCAAGACCGAGTTCCCCATGCGAGGAGGTCTTCCCGAGAAAGAACCCTCCATGCTCAAGGACTGGCAGCAGAAGGATCTCTATAAAAAGCGTCTCAACCGCAATAAGCTCAAGGGTAAGAAGTTTGTTCTTCATGACGGCCCTCCGTATGCCAACGGCGGCATCCACCTTGGTACTGCGTTGAATAAGGTGCTCAAGGATATCGTTATCCGTTATTATGATATGAAAGGCTACTATACGCCTTATGTGCCCGGCTGGGATACCCATGGTCTTCCTACCGAGCAGAAGGCAATTAAGGAAAAGGGACTCAAGCGTCATGAGGTCGGTCCTGTTGTTTTCCGTCAGGCCTGTGAAGAAATTGCAAGAAAGTATATCGACGTCCAGCGCGAAGCCTTCAAGCGCCTTGGCGTAATGGGCGACTGGGAGCACCCCTATATCACGTTGGAGCCTCAGTTTGAAGCCAAGCAAATCGAAGTCTTCGGTGAGATGGCCAAGCTCGGCTGTATCTACAAGGGCATGCGCCCCGTTTACTGGTGCCCGTCCTGCGAAACCGCTCTTGCTGAGGCCGAAATCGAATACATGGAGGATCACGGCAATTCCATCTATGTCAAATTCCCCATGAAGGATGATAAGGGCAAGTTGAAGGGCATTGTAGACACCCTCGACAAGCTCTATGTGGTCATCTGGACAACGACCACCTGGACCCTGCCCGGCAACCTCGCTATCTCCTTAAATCCTGAGTTCGTTTATGTGGTTCTCGAAGCCAATGGCGAGCGCTACATCATGGCCAAGGACCTGGTAGACAGCGTTACGAACGTTACCGGCATCACCGATTATAAGATTCTTGGCGAGATCATGGGAAGCGAGCTTGAATAGACCGTTTGCGCACATCCCTTCCTAGATCGTGATTCCCTTGTTATCGTGGGCGACCATGTTACGCTTGAAGCCGGTACGGGCTGCGTTCATACGGCTCCCGGCCATGGTGCGGAAGACTTTGAGGTCTGCAAGAAGTATCCTGAAGTCGGCATTGTTGTTCCCGTTGACGACAAGGGTCACCTGACCAAGGAAGCAGGTCCTTTTGCCGGGATGTTCTATAAAGCCTCCAATAAGGCTATTCTCGAAGAATTGAAGAATTCCGGCATGCTGCTGGCTGAACAGCACATCGCCCACCAATACCCGCACTGCTGGCGTTGTAAGGACCCCATCATCTTCAGAGCTACCGAGCAGTGGTTTATCTCCATCGAGAAAATCAAGCAGCAGGCGCTGGATGCCATCAAGACCGTGCGCTGGATTCCGGGCTGGGGCGAGGAGCGCATCAGCAAGATGATTGAGGACCGCGGCGACTGGTGTATCTCCCGTCAGCGTATCTGGGGTCTGCCTATTCCGATTTTCTACTGCAAGGAATGCGGTAAGGAAATCATCAATGATCAGACCATTGAGGCTGTGAAGAACCTGTTTGCCAAGGAAGGCTCCAATGCCTGGTTCAAATATGAGGCTTCTGAAATCCTGCCCCAAGGCTTTACCTGTGAATGCGGCGGCAAGGAGTTTAAAAAGGAATCCGACATCATGGACGTCTGGTTTGACTCTGGTTCCACCCATATTGCGGTTGCCGAAGCAAACCCCGAGCTGGGCTGGCCGGTGGATATGTACCTTGAAGGCAGTGACCAGCACAGAGGCTGGTTCCAGTCCTCACTCCTCACAGCAACGGCTGTGAAGGGCAAAGCGCCCTACCG
>JAOABT010000311.1 GCA_026418215.1 Clostridia bacterium
ATAATCTGCTGCTCGGTAATCTGGCCGATGATCTCCATGTCGCTGTTGAGGACATAAAGGATATGAAACCGGTCGTAATCCAGCTTCTGGATGACATCCCCCAGGGTGCAGTCCTCCATGACGATGAGGTGCCGGGCCGAATACACGCCCTTTTTGATGATACGTTGCTTGCGATTCAATAGGTTTTCCAGCTTCATCATACTCACCGTCTCCTCAAGAAGTCTCGTTCCAGGAAGCATAAGGGCCGCCACCAACAGGCTGGGGTTTCCAAAGAAAAGCACCTGCAAGATACCCGTCAGGCCAAGAATAATCTTCATCATCAGGGATATCCGTTTAATAAGCCGAAAGGTCTTATTACTTCCCATCAGCTTATAGAACACAATGATAAAAATCTGCCCGCCATCCAAAGGATACATGGGCAGAAGGTTGTACCAGCCTATTGCGAGACTGGCCTCAGCCAAGGTATGTAAAAAACCGCTGCTGCCCCAGAGCAGTAACGCCATTAGAAAATTACCCAAGGGGCCGGACAGAAAAATGAGGGTTTGCTTTTTAAAGCTTTTGGGTGAGCTCTTGAGCATGGCGCGAATGCCGATGGCCGAGGGTCTGAAGGCATAGAGCGCAACACCGAACAGTCTTGCAGCAAGTGTGTGAGAGCCTTCATGGAGCAGTATGGCAAGGATGCAGGCAGCTATAATCTCAATCAGGGCGATCCCCCCAGAAACTTGGTGCATTGCTTCACAAGATCCTCAACACCTGAGAGGATACTTTGAGGATCGACGTTGATCTCAATCACCTGTTTCTTGACAAAGGCCAACGCCTGACCCATATCGGTCCTCTGCTGCATGAGTACCAGAATGCCCAGTATGGCGAAACAGGCAATGGCCTGCTTGATAATTTTCACGGCAAGGACGGTTGCGCGGTTATCCTCAATTTCAGCCTGATGAGGGCCATGATAGGCTCCTGCATAGCTCGAGCCATAGGTGCCTTTCTTATTTTGTCCGTACAGCTTCCGGTAAATACCGGGGTCTGTCCTTCTAAGAGCGGCCGTACCCGAAGCATGGTAACTGGGGCCTGCATCTGATCGTTTTGTATAGCTATCGCGCTTGCTGTCGTTCATAAAATCCTTAAAGGGACTGTCTCTGTGGGACGTTTCGTAAGGCTCCTCCCTTTTCTCAGCAAAATCCGAAAAGCCCTTGAAGCTGTCGGAATAGCTTTCTGTGTAGCTCGCTTCCGATTCCTCTGCAAATGCTTTTCCAAAGCT
>JAOABT010000581.1 GCA_026418215.1 Clostridia bacterium
GGTTAAAGACATAAACGGGGGTGGCAAAGATCAGTAAATCGGCCTCGCGCATTTTATTGTAGATCATGGCGGCAGCGTCCTTCCCGTCATAGATGCATTTTCCCAACCGGGCCTGCTTCTGACAGGTGAAACAGCCGGTGCATCTTTGAATGGTATGCTCGGTGAGGGTGACCGTTTCTACTTCCGCACCTTGAGAGGCGGCTCCTTCAAGCACCTTATTAATGAGAAACTGGGTATAGCCGTTTCTGCCACGGTGGCTGCCGTTGATAGCTAAAATTTTCATTGCTTTTTCCTCCTTGATTTGCTGGCGTTTACGCGCCATGATAGATCATCTGAGCTCCACGGTATCTCGTTCGATTAAGTAAAAGTGCCTCGTGCTTTAAAAAGGGCATTCTAAGGATCAATCTTTCCCAACCTCACTGAACGTTCGGTGAATTAAAATGATAAAATTTTTAAGGTCGCCAGGTATGCAAAGTATAAGCGATTAGGCTTTTAAAGTATTCCTCCCTGGCGGTATCCTGTATGTCGACGGTGTTATTGACAAAGCCTTGAACAATGTAATAAATAATTGATCCCCACAGCTGACTTAACATCATCGAATAGCCCAAGTCAGCTATTTCACCACGCTGAACGGCACGCTGAAGCAAACGTACAATCTTCACCGCAATACCTTTGAGCCCTTTTGTGAGCTTCTCCATATAAGCCTCGGGAAGATGGTTTTTCTCCCGGAGTAGGATAACAATGAGACGAGGGTCCTTGATGGCGTTATTGAGAAAAATCCCCATTACGGCCATAAGGCTCTCCTGAAGAGGTAAATCGGTATTGATTTCCGAGAGCGCTTTATTGATTTCTTTTGCCTTATCCACGAGACTTTCATCCACAATGGTCATCAGGATTTCATGCTTCCCCTGGGGGAAGTAATGATAAATAAGTCCGTCGGCCATGTTAATCTCACGGCAGAGCGCCCGCGTGGTTGTGGCGCTGTACCCCTTTTCGGCAAATTGTTCTTTGGCTGTCTCCAGAATCTGCTTCCTGCGTTCCATGGCCTGGAGGTCCCGGCTTGTCAGTTTTTCTTTGGATTCTCTCAACTCATTCACCATCCGTTCAATGAAATTATATCGCCTGAGTTATTCATTGTAAAGGTCTAATTTGGATATGACAATGTATAAAGTTTAAGAGCTGAGATAAATATAGAAGAGCACCCTATGGCGGAGGAATTTGTAATGCATGATGTCGTGATTGTAGGAGGAGGGCCGGCTGGCTTTACGGCAGCGCTCTACACAGCCAGAGCCAAGCTGGATACGCTCCTTATTGAAAAGGCCTTTTATGGCGGGCAGATGGCAACAACCAATGAAATGGAGAATTATCCGGGCTTTGAAGAGCCCATAAGCGGTAGCGAGCTGGCTTCGCGCATGGCTAATCAAGCACGCCGGTTTGGAGCCGAAATCATTCAGGACGAAGTGAAAGGCCTTATGCTGAATGAAACGGTTAAGACAATCGAAACGGCTAAAGGGGCACACCATGCCAAGACTGTGATTCTTTGCATGGGAGCATCGCCCAAAGAGCTGGGGCTTCCGCAGGAGCAAAAGCTTAGGGGCTCGGGTGTTTCCTATTGCGCCACTTGTGACGGGGCTTTCTTCAAAGGGAGGCAGGTTGCGGTTGTTGGAGGCGGCGATACGGCTTGCGAGGATGCGCTCTATCTGTCCAGGTTTTGCAGCAAAGTCACGGTCATCCATAGGAGAGACGCCTTAAGGGCGGTCAAAACCCTACAGGAGGCCGTTTTTTCAAACCCCAAAATCGAAATCGTCTGGGATACTGCTGTTGAGGATATCCTCGGTGACATGGGTGTTGAGGGGCTCAAGCTGAAAAACCTAAAAACTGGGGTTCAGAGCGAGATTGCGGTGAATGGTGTCTTTGTGGCTATAGGTATTGAACCCAGAACCTCATTAGTGAAGGATATGGTGAAGCTCAACGCTAATGGCTATATTGTGACGGATGAAAGGATGCAGACCAGCATTCCCGGCGTTTATGCAGCGGGAGATATCCGCGAAAAGCCGCTCAGACAGGTTATAACAGCGGCATCTGACGGCGCTGTGGCTGCATATATGGCTGAAAAACATATCTCAGAAAATAATTTGTGACGCGAATCACAGTTTGCAGCATACAATTGGTATACATTAATGATAAACACTTCTTATAAATTGTCGTGGAACGCAAAAACTAAGAAGAAATGAATCACATTAATAAACGAAGGTCACACAAGGAGGCACTATCATGAAAGTAACAAAGGATATGACCATAGGAGACGTTATCAGAGCTAATCCCCAGGCTGCCAGAATTCTTATGAGCTTTGGCATGGGCTGCGTGGGATGTCCCTCTTCACAGGCAGAGACTATTGAAGAGGCGTCCATGGTCCACGGCATGGATGTTGAGCAGCTTTTGCAGGCACTTAACCAGTAATTCAAACCCCAAAGCATTCGTTGCGAATGAGAAAACCCCGGAAGGCCTATGGGAGCCTCTCTTTCAGGAGACAGCGGCAAATAAGCTGCTTTAAAGGAAAGAGGCCCCTAAACACTTTCCGGGGTTTTTTAGAATTCTTCGGGGTTAAGGTCATCGAGCTGCCTGATTAGCTCCTTTGCGGCGGGGGAAAGCGGAACTCCTTTGAGGAAGCTGATGCCAATGCTTCTTGGGGGAATCTTTTCAATGGGCTTGACCTCATATAAGAGTCCCTTTTCCAATTCATCCTGAATGAAATCCCGGATAACACAGGCTACGCCAAAGCCATTTCTGGCAAAGTGGGCCAATAAGTCCATGTTTCCCAGCTCGAAGTCAGGCTCTGCCTCCACGTTATGGCTTTTAAAATACGCATCCATAAGGATTCTTGAATGGCTGTTGCGCTCCAGCAGCATGAGAGGGTGCTTCACAATTTCCTCAAGGGGCTGCATCTTAAAGCTTAAGTGCTTATAGGCTTCCCCTGTCACAAAGCAGTCCTGCACATCCATGATGGTCTTGAATTCAAGCTGCTCATCGTCATAGGGCAGATTAACGATGCCGAAATCTATTTTTCCTACCTTGAGAAAGTTTACAATGCCTGGTGTGGTAGGGCATACCACGTGTATTTTAATTTTAGGATAGAGGGTTTTGAACAGCCTTAGGTAGGGCATTAAATAATGCTTGCAGAGCGTGTCGCTGACACCGATGGTGATCTCACCGCATAGGAGCTCCGTCACCTCGGCCATCTTTTTTTCTCCCATGCTAATGAAGTTAAAAGCCTGTTGGATGTAGCGATAGAGGATATCCCCTTCTTTTGTGAGCTTAACTCCCTTTGATGTTCGGAAGAATAAGGGACAGGACAGGCTCTCCTCAAGCTGGCGGATAACCCTGCTAACGGCGGGCTGTGTAATATACAAAAATTCCGATGCCTTTGAGATGCTTTCAAATTGCGCAACGTGATAAAA
>JAOABT010000037.1 GCA_026418215.1 Clostridia bacterium
GGAATGGGGCGTAAATGGGCCACACGCTCGAATTCTCCTTCTTGGCAAAGAAGAAATTCCCCGCCCCAAATGGTGCCGTCTGAGCCATAGCCAGTCCCGTCGAAGGAAACACCCAGAACAGGGCCCCTAAGGCCTTTCTCAGCCATCACCGAGGCAATATGGGCGTGATGGTGCTGCACCTTAATGACGGGCAGTCCTAGGCTTTGTGCCATCCGTGTCGAGGCATAGTCGGGATGCAGATCGCAGGCCACGGTTTGCGGTTTTATTCCTGTCAGCTTTACCATATGGGACAGGTTCTGTTGATAGATGCTCTGAGCCTCTAAGCTCCCCAGATCACCCAGGTATTGGCTCACATAAGCAAAAGGCCCCTTTTGAAGGCAGAAAGCGCTTTTTAGCTCACCGCCCATGGCAAGGACGCTCACGCTTTCGTCATATTCAAGGGGAGTAACATAAAGCGGAAGCGGTGTGTAGCCCCTGGCTCGTCTGATGACCTGCGGTTTTCCATGCACCACCCAGGCCACCGAGTCATCCTGGCTGACCATGATCTCACGGTCATGGGTCAGAACACCCGATAAGAGCGGATGGTCAACATTAAGCATGACGCTGTCCTCGTTGATAATAGGCGCGTCAGTTAAGTTAGCGCTGGTGGCAGCCAAAGGCCCCAGTGCCTCACAGAGGCTGACCAGCAGCGGCGTATAAGCCACGAAGGCCCCGATAAAGCGGCTGTTTTGGACTACAAAGGGTGAAAAGGGCTTCACACCGGTATCTTGCTTTTTCTCAAGAAGGACAATCGGCCGCGCTTTAGAAGTCAGAAGCTCCTCTTCAGCTCTCGTGACGTGAGCATAGGCCTTAATGCCCTCCACATCCTTGAAGCAAACAGCAAAGGGCTTTTGTTCACGTTCTTTCAGTGTTCTTAAGCTTTGGACGGCCTCATCATGATAGGGATCAACGATATAATGGTAGCCGCCGATACCCTTGACGGCAACCACAAGGCCCTCGCGGATGCTGCTGACGGCGGTTTCGAAGGCTTCTTCACCAGTATAGTTAGGGGTTAGGGCCCGTCCCTGATGCGCTCCAGCCATTGGTGGCAGCATAACAGGGCGTTCCTTAACCCTGCCCGCTCCATGACTTATAGGTCTTCCCGCAATTGACTCCAATGACGACTTATCGGCGACGGAGTCCGTGTCGTCATAACAAGCGGCATAGTCGTAGTATACAAGCTGGGGGCCGCAGTGATGGCAGGAAACTGTCTGAGCATGGAAGCGCCGATTGCCGGAAGACGTGTATTCCTTGTGGCATTCGGGGCAGAAGGCAAAGGAGGCCATAGCCGTATGCTGACGGTCGTACGGGGCCTTTTTTATGATACTATAGCGAGGACCGCAGAGTGTGCAGCTTATCAAATGATGCTTGTAGCGGCGGTTCTGGGGGTCATGCATCTCGTTTAGACAAGCCTCGCATACGGGCAGATCTGGGGGTAGCATGACGAGGCCTTCACTCGCCTCGCTTTCAACGATTCTAAAGGCTGTGGCTTTTTCTGCTTCGGGCTCTCTATAGCCATGGGCTACATCGTCTTCAGTGTGATCAGACAGGTGTACCAAAGGATCATGGGCCGATGCACACTTACTCGGGTGAGACGAAGCTTCTGAAAGCCTTGTTGTCAAAGGACTTTTCGAGACGAGAGCCTCATACTGCTCCCGACTTAGGCT
>JAOABT010000038.1 GCA_026418215.1 Clostridia bacterium
AGGAACAGTCCTTCAAAAGAAGGGGCTCAGGTGGATCAACTGGAAAAAGGCTCATAAGCATGGCTATCTCAGATATTTCGGCACCTGGCTCTCGGGCATTATTCTGTCCTACTTTTTGTCAGCTATACCTCTCAGCATGGCCTCCAAGGTGCTGCCGCCCCATGTCGTCACAGCCATGTCGGGCTGGGGTATCGTCGTCATTATTTTCCTGTCGTTTTTCTTTCTGAAGGAGCGGGTTTACCCCTCGGACATCGTCTATTCAATTGTCATTGTAGGCTGCACGCTGGCCATCGGCCTTCTGACAAAGCCTGCTTATGTACTCCATATCAACAGGCCTATGCTGAACATTCTTTTCGTGGTTCCATTTGGGCTGCTTGTCCCCTTGGTATTCAAGGCCATGAAGCCCAAGGTAAAGGCAGCGCTCCTGGCATGCTTTTCGGGCTGCATGGGCGGTATTGCCATCGTGTTTTTCAATATCATGGTCAGGGACTATTTTTCCAAGGGCTTTGCAGGCATTCCAAAGGATATTCTGGCGCTTTATCTGCTATCCGCTGTAGCTGGGGCCATCGCGGAGCAGGGGTCCTACAAAATCGGCACCATGACGGTGGTTGCATCCATTCGGCTAGGCCTCTTCATTATCTATCCGGTTATTTGCTCTGCGCTTCTGTTTCAATCACGCGTTGACGAAATTCAAGTCCTCTGCATTGCGCTCATCATTCTGTCATGCTACAAGATATTCAAAAAAAGATAGTGCCACTTGTGAAAACAACCCATTCACTATAAGATGGAAATGATCAAAGACTTTTTCACGAAATGGGGTTTTATCATTGGATGCCCAAATGAAAAAGGGGCTGTTGGATGTCTGCGTCCTTTTTGTTCTCAGAAACGAGGATGCATACGGCTACAAGCTGACCCAGGAAATCACCCATCTTCTGGAGGTATCGGAATCAGCGCTTTATCCGGTTTTGCGCCGCCTTGAGAGCCAGGGGCTTCTGGAAACATATACCGAGGAATTCTCAGGACGCCTCCGAAAATACTACCGCATCACCGGAGCCGGCAAGCTGCGTCTGAAGGAATATATCCATGAGCTTAAGGACCTTAAGAGAGTTTTAGATGCCATAACAGGAGGAGATGCCAATGAATAACAGGATTTCTGAGTATCTCAAAAGCTTGGGGGACAGATTGTCAGATCTTCCGGAGGATGAGAAAAGCAATATACTTAACTATTACGAAGAATATCTTTATGATGCAAGTGATTCGGGCAAGGACCTTGACGAGGTGATAAACGGCCTGGGCAGTGCCGAAGAAGTAGCGTCAATGGTAAACGCCGAATTCCAGCTTCAGGATGCCCGTAAAAACCCCAGTGTGAAAAGCTTTAACAAGGCTATGACCCATGTTTTCCGTGGTGTGGCCACACCCATGGGATATTTCTTGAGAGGAATCTTTCTAATTGTCGGCTACGCCTTGATTGTCACCGTCATGCTCGGGGCTTTAACTGCCTTTATCAGTGCTTTGGCCTTCCCTGCGATGATGCTTTTTGAGGCTGTTACGTTAAGAACCTCCTTTATTGCCGAGTTTATCGGAAGCATCGGCGCCGCTTTGTTGATCTTTGGGATATTTAGCCTCGCAGGTCTTGGGCTTTTCGCCTTGGGCAGGACTTTGGTCCAAACAGCGGCTGGAATGCTCAGCTGGATGCTTCATAGAAACAAAAATAAAGAGAGCTACACAGAACAGGCGTCCTCTAAAAAGGTGTCAAAGCAGCTTGAAAAAAAGCTTTATGCTGTAGCGTTGGCTGGTCTGGCCGCAGGTCTTGTGCTGTTTTTTGCATCAGGCCTGCCCGTTAAATATTTCGTCATTTTCAACAGCATGAAACCGGATAATGTTCAGACCGTTTCCAAGACCTACGATATAGGAGAGGTCACGAAAATATCTGTATTGACCGCCCAATCCTGTATCAGGGTGGTTCCTTCAGACGATGGGAAGCTTCGCGTCACCTATGAGCAGCCTGACTGGCTTCAGGGTGAGCTGCACGTTACAGACGGGGTGCTGGAGTTTAAAGAGACCAGTAATGGACGCCTTCCGCTGTTTGATATTGCAACACTTCATGAAAGTCGCACGCAAGTGACCCTCTATATCCCTAAAAACTACGATCCTGAGCTGATTACCCTTGAATCCAAGGGCGGCATTATCTCAATTGACAATGTTGCTGCCAACATCAACGCGAAAACCTATACGGGAGAGATTACGCTTCATGAGGATATCCCCATCCATATAGCCGCCTCGACCGAGGTGGGGGCCATCGAGGTTGGAGGGCGTCCGGCCGGAGAAAGGAATGCCCGGGGGATAAGCTTTGCGCTTGGGGCGGATACCTTAAAGCATATCGTTTTAACGACCTCGAGGGGCCAGATTGTCATCCGGTGACCGTCTGCCTTGGTGATATTCTCCAAAGTTCAAATCTAAGGGTGCACCCTCATAAAGAGGGGTTCTCCTAATGTTAAATTTCTGTTAACTTCCTTATTTCACCAGTTCCTTGCCTTTTATTGTCGAATCAGGGTGTGCTATAATGTTAACTGCTTGTTAAAGTTAAGTTAAGCCCAATCAGACTCAGGACAATCGAAAGGGGAAGGCTATGTTTGCACTCATCATCGTATTAGTGCTGGTATGTGCTTCGGTTTTTGTAAATGGCTGGACCGACGCGCCCAATGCGATTGCAACCGTTGTTTCAACACGAGTCTTAAATCCCAAGGCAGCAGTTATATTGGCAACAGTATTCAATCTGGCAGGCGTTTTGCTTATGGGTACAGCAGTTGCCAACACAACAGCTAAAATCGTCACAATCGGCACAGGGCAGCAAGCCCTGATCACCCTGGCCGCCGCTCAGCTGTCCATCGTCATTTGGGCAGTGGGTGCCTGGAAATTCGGCATTCCCACAAGCGAGAGCCATGCGCTTATCGCAGGGCTCATGGGTGCGGGCATTTCCTTCAGGGGTTTGAGTGCATTCAACTGGAATGAATTCAAAAAGGTTCTGATCGGTCTTGCCATTTCCTCCATTGTCGGATTCATTGCAGGCTTCCTTGCCACAAAGGGTGTTTCAGCAGCTTTTAAAAGGGTTAATCGCCGCAAAGCCAACACCTTTTTTTCGTGGGGACAGATGGCGTCAGCCTCTTTAATGGCCTTTAACCATGGTGCCCAGGATGGACAAAAGTTTATGGGTGTTTTTGCGCTGGCGCTTGTGGTCGGGGGTGTTTTTCCCAACACAGGCAGTCTTGTCATTCCCATATGGGTAATGCTTTTATGCTCGGGGATTATGGCTGTCGGAACCTCCATTGGAGGCTATAAAATCATAAAAACTATGGGAATGGACATGGTTAAGCTCGAAAAATACCAGGGCTTTGCATCCGAAATCGGTGCTTCGGCCTGTATGATGGGTGCTACCATGCTGGGTATCCCCTTGAGCACCACCAATACAAAGGGTACGGCCATTATGGGTGCGGGAGCGGCCAGGCGGATCTCAAATGTGAACTGGAGCATTGTGTCTGAAATGCTTGTAGCCTGGATACTGACCTTTCCGGCTTGTACAGTGCTTGGTTATGTCATGGCCAAGCTGTTTGCGTTAATATTCTAAAAGGAGGCCTAGATACATGGGATTTTTTACAAAAAATGAAGCCAATTTCTTTGATTTGTTTGAAACCTCCATATCCTATTCCAGCCGTGCTGCATCTTCTTTGAAGAAGGCTTTTGAGGATGGTGTCATTGATTTTAAGGAAATCAAGAACCTCAAGGATATCGAGCATGAGGCCGATTCGCATGTCCACAGGTGTCTCAAGCTTATCGAGGAAGCCTTTATCACCCCCATTGACAGATCAGATATTGTTGAAATTGTAAAAGAAATCGAAAACATCACAGATAACATCGATTCCATAGCCAATCACACGTATATGATGTGCGTCAAAGAGGTCAATGAGCCTGCCCGTTTCCTTCTGGACCTTGTGGTTCAGGCCTGTACCAAGCTCGAGGAGCTGTTTAAAATCCTCAAAAATTACAAAAAGAGCTTCAAGGAGATAGACGAGCTTATTATCGAGATCAACAGAATTGAAGAGGAGGGCGATAAGACTTATCTGAATGCCATGAGAAACCTCTTCGAGTTTGAGACCGATGCCAAGAAGATTATTATCTACAAGCTTCTTTATGAGAAGCTCGAAAACGCCCTTGACAAGTGTGAGGACGTGGCTGATATCGTTCAGAAAATAATTATTTCGAGCACCTGATTAAAAGCGCAAATAAGCTCGGACAAACAGTCCGGGCTTTTGTTTTAGTTGCATTATGTTTACATTAGAAACATTAGAAAAGGGCTATGGTGGTTGAAAGAGGGAACAAGCTGAAATATAATTACAGTAGTAAGAGAAATCGTTTGCTTTACTTTGAAGCTGCCGGAGGTTAAATTATGAGTTTGGTCATAGGTCAATTCACAGAGTCCTTTCCCCCCATTATGGACGGCGTGGGCAATGTGGCAAAGAATTATACTTATTGGCTGAACAAGAAGTACGGCACGTGCTATGCCATTACTCCCGGGTTCCCCCGACATAAGGATAAAGAAGAGTTTACAGTATTGCGCTACGGCTCGCTGGGTGTTCCAACGCGTCCTCCTTATCGGACGGGCGTCCCGCAGCTTGACGGCATATTCATGAGAAAGCTTCGCGCCATCTCCTTTGACCTCGTACATACCCATACACCCTTCAGCTCGGGACGTGTGGCGTTAGAGCTGGCACGGAAAAGAGATGTTCCTATTATTGCCTCCTTCCATTCCAAATACTACGACGACTTCTTGGAATCCTTCAAGATTGAGACCGTGGCCAGGCTTTATTTGAACCGGGTCATGGACTTTTATAACAATGTGGATTCAGTTTGGACGGTTAACAGCGGAACCGCCGACACCTTGAGGGAATATGGCTATAAGGGCGACATTGAAATTATCCCCAACGGCACCGAATACCTTCCCAGCGCCAACAAGGCCAAGGAATGCCAATTTGTCAACCATAAGCTTGGAATAGCCGGAGACGAACTGGTGCTCATCTATGTCGGGCAGATGGTATGGCAGAAAAACACACGAGCCCTGCTCGAGGCGCTTGCAGTACTCAAAAACAGAGGCCTGAAATTCCGCATGCTCATGGTGGGTCAGGGCTATGCCCT
>JAOABT010000331.1 GCA_026418215.1 Clostridia bacterium
GTGCCTTCATGGACCGTTCCGTGCTTGACGGTGACCCCCACAGCGTCATCGAGGCTCTGGCCATCGCAGGCTATGCCATCGGCTCTAACCAGGGCTATATTTACGTTCGTGCCGAATATCCCATCGCCGTTCAGCGTCTGAAGATCGCTATTGCACAAGCCCGTGAATACGGCCTGCTCGGCACCAATATCTTCGGAACAAACTTTGCCTTTGACCTTGAAATCCGCCTTGGAGCCGGTGCTTTCGTATGCGGAGAGGAAACGGCTCTGATGACCTCCATCGAGGGTAAGCGCGGAGAGCCAAGAACCCGTCCTCCGTTCCCCGCTGTCAAGGGTCTTTGGGAAAAACCTACCATTTTAAATAATGTTGAAACATATGCGAATATTCCGGTTATCCTATTAAAAGGCGCCGAATGGTTTTCTTCCATCGGCACCGAAAAGAGCAAGGGAACCAAGGTGTTTGCAATTGGCGGAAAGATCAATAACACGGGTCTTGTTGAAATTCCTATGGGAACCACGCTGCGTGAGGTTATTTACGATATCGGCGGCGGCATCCCCAAGGGTAAAAAGTTCAAGGCAGCTCAGACCGGCGGTCCTTCGGGCGGCTGTATCCCGGCCTCTCATCTGGACACCCCCATCGATTACGATAACCTGATCGCCTTAGGCTCCATGATGGGCTCCGGCGGCTTAATCGTTATGGATGAGGACAACTGCATGGTCGATATTGCCAAATTCTTCCTGGAATTTACGGTTGACGAATCCTGCGGAAAATGCCCGCCATGCCGTATTGGAACCAAGCGTATGTATGAAATTCTCGACAGAATCACCCAGGGCAAGGGCGAGGAAGGCGATATTGAAAAGCTCGAGGTTCTGGCTGAAAGCATCAGGCAGGGGGCGCTCTGCGGTCTTGGCCAAACTGCTCCAAACCCTGTATTGAGTACGCTTAGATACTTCCGTGATGAGTACGAGGCGCACGTTAAGGAAAAGAGATGTCCTTCAGGCGTGTGCAAGGCTATGCTGAATTTCAGCATCGAGGCCGAAAAATGCAAGGGCTGTAGCCTTTGCTCCAAAAAGTGCCCGGTAGGCGCTATTTCTGGCGAAGTGAAAAAGCCTTATACCATTGATACCAGCAAATGTATCAAGTGCGGTGTTTGTATGGATTCCTGTAAATTCGCAGCCATCACCAAGAAGTAGAAGGAAGGAGAGTGCAAGTCAATGTCCGAATTAGTTACCTTATTTATCGACGGTAAGGAAGTAAAGGCTCCCAAGGGCACAACCGTGCTCGAGGCGGCCAAGAGTGCAGGCATCCATATCCCCACGCTCTGCTTCCTCAAGGATATCAATGAAATCGGCGCATGCCGCATGTGTATTGTCGATGTAGGCGCAAGGAGCTTCCAGGCCGCCTGCATGTACCCTGTTTCCGAGGGTCTCAAGGTGACCACCAACAGCCCTAAAATACGCGAAACCCGCAAGGTTACCCTTGAGCTTATCCTTTCCTCCCATGAGAAGAAATGCCTCACCTGTGTGAGAAGCAATAACTGTGAGCTGCAGAAGCTTTCCAAGGACCTTAATATCAAGGATATCCGCTTCGAGGGCGAGCTCCAGAACTATCCCATTGATGACCTCTCACACTCCATCGTCAGAGATCCCAACAAGTGCGTGCTCTGCCGCCGCTGCGTCAGCTTCTGCAAGCATGTCCAGACCGTATCAGCCATCGAGACTGTGGACAGAGGCTACAAGACCATCGTGGCATCTCCGTTCAACATGTCCTTGAAGGATACGCCCTGCGTCAATTGCGGTCAGTGTATCGTAGCCTGCCCTGTTGGCGCCCTTCGCGAGAAGAGCTCAATCGAAAAGGTTTGGGAAGCCCTCAACAACAAGGAGCTTCATGTCGTGGTTCAAACTGCTCCTGCAGTTCGTGCAGGACTTGGCGAGGAGTTTGATTACCCTATTGGCACACGTGTTACCGGTAAAATGGTTTCAGCCCTTAAGAGGCTGGGTTTTGCCAAGGTCTTCGACACCAATACCGCAGCCGATCTGACCATTATGGAAGAGGGCACCGAGCTGGTTGAACGTATCAAGAATAACGGTAAGCTGCCGCTTATCACCTCGTGCAGCCCCGGTTGGATCAAGTTCTGCGAGCATTTCTATCCCGATATGCTCGATAACCTCTCCAGCTGCAAATCGCCGCAGAACATGTTTGGCGCGGTCTTAAAGTCCTACTATGCCGAGAAGATGGGCCTTGACCCTGCAAAGATCTTTGTAGTCTCCGTAATGCCCTGTACAGCCAAGAAGTATGAGGCTGAGCGTCCGGAGCTTGCATCCACAGGCTATCCTGACATTGATGAGGTGCTTACAACCCGCGAGCTTGCCCAGATGATTAAGGAAGCCGGCATTGACTTTAGAAACCTGCCCGACGAGCAATTCGACGACCCCATGGGCGAGGCTACCGGCGCCGGCGTTATTTTCGGTGCTACCGGCGGTGTTATGGAAGCAGCCTTAAGAAGCGTGCCCTTCCTTTTAACAGGCAAGGACCCTGACGAGGTAGATGTTAAGGTCGTTCGCGGCACCGATGCCGTGAAGGAAGCTGAAGTGACTGTCGATGGCGTCAAGATCAAGGCGGCTGTCGTCCACGGCCTTGGCAATGCGAGAAAGGTTCTCGACAAGATCAGAGCAGGCGAGGCTGATTATCAATTTGTTGAAATCATGGCCTGCCCCGGCGGGTGCGTCAATGGTGGCGGACAGCCTATCCAACCCGCTTCGGTGAGAAATGAAACCGATCTTCGCGCCGAGAGAGCCAAAGCCCTCTATCAGGAGGACGAAGGCCTTGCGCTAAGAAGGTCTCACCATAACCCAAAGGTCCTCAAGATGTATGAGGAATACTTTGAGAAGCCCGGCGGACATAAATCACACGAGCTTTTGCACACCCATTATGTGGCTCGTGAAAACTATCCAGAAAACGAATAATTCTTTAGGTCAAATTTATGCGCCACCCTGAAAATGCTCAGGGTGGCTTGTTTATTACGGGGGGATAAGCTAAAATATCAAAGACAAGGCGCGATAAGAGTCTCGCTTTTAAAGTATACTAGGCTTTTGTCATGAAAGCCTGAGTATAACGATGCCTGATGTAGTCTTAAGGAAACTGCAATGGTTTTGGAACAATGAAAAGGCAGGCATTCATTTTCAGGCAAAATTATAGTATTTGTGCTGAGCAGCTGCATGGAGCCGCAGACAAGCCTGGAGTTTTATGAAAGCCATATGAGTCCTTGATTTGTTAAGGTTTTGACGATAGAGAACTACGCATGTAGATCTGGAAGGGAGAACATCATGGAATTTCACATTGTGCTGAATCAGGTTATCATCCTGTTTATCATACTCATCATTGGTTTCGTGGCAGGTAAGTTTAAAATTATGGACTCCAACGGAACCAAGAAGTTATCCGAGGTACTGTTGTTTGTGACCTCGCCTATGCTGGTGCTCAACTCGTTTTTCATTAAGTTCTCGCAGGAGCGCATCTTCAACGTGCTTTGGATTGTGGGGCTTGGAACCGCGATGTTTATCGTGGCCATCGTCCTTTCCAAGCTCATTTATGGGCGGTTTAACGAAAAAATAGCACCCGTCCTCCGCTTTACGGCTATCTTTTCAAACTGCGGCTACATGGGTTTACCGCTTATGAAGGCCTTATATGGTGACAACGGCGTCTTCTATGGGTCCTTTTACATTGTATTGTTTCATATGTTCCTCTGGAGCTACGGCTTCATGATGTTTGGCGGCAAGGGCACCAAGGCTCAGGTAGCCAAAAAGGTCCTGACCAACCCGTCAATTATCGCCGTTTATTTTGGCCTCATCATCTTCATCTTGAGCATTCCGATTCCTGACCCCGTCAGAGGGGCTGTAAAGGCCGTGGGCGACATGACTATGCCGATCTCCATGCTCATTATCGGCGGCGTCATGAGTACTGCAAAGCTCTCCTCCGTGTTCAAGGACTGGCGCGTCTACATGGCGTCGGCTGTACGGCTTGTGCTCATGCCCTTGATCGCCATTTTTGCGACCAAGGCCCTTGGCATTCAAACCCTTCCTGCAGCGGTTATTGGAACTGCGTTGGCCATGCCTGCCGCCGCCAATACAACAATCTTCTCGGAGATGTTTGAAAAGGATGCCGTCTTTGCCTCCAAGTGCGTTACGGTATCCACGCTATTGTCCATTATTACTGCACCGCTCATCATCTCGCTGATTTCCATTGTGTGATAAGCAATACATGCTGATCATTTTTATTTACTCTATCATCATGAGCTCCTATTCACTTTTATGATAGGAGCTTTTTTATACCACCAATGGTGGCAGGCTTATCGTAAACAAAGCTATGGACAGGAGACTGATCATGGGTTAAAATGTACCAAAACAGGAGGGATGCCATGAAACTATCTGAACTTTACAAGGGAGATCGCCAGACCCTGGCCTTCGAGATTTTCCCGCCCAAGCCCGAGGTGCCGCTGGACACCCTTTTTGAGTCAATAGAGGGCTTTAAGGCTCTTTCTCCCGACTATATTAGCGTGACCTACGGCGCAGGAGGAAGTCAGCGCGGCAGAACCGTTGAAATTGCTTCCAAGCTCAAGAATCAATATGCCATAGAGGCCATGTGCCACTTAACCTGTGTGGGTCACAGCCTTGAAGAAATAGATCAGATGCTCATGACTATGAAGCGGGAGAATATCTCCAATATCCTCGCACTGAGAGGTGATCCTCCCGTTGACCAGCCTGATTTCGACTTTTCAAAGGGTGTCTTCCGCTATGCCAACGAGCTGATTGCCCATATTAAAAAGACAGGGGATTTCTGTATTGCAGCCGCCGCATATCTTGAAGGTCATGTGGACAGCAAACAGCTCCGCGAAGACAGGAAGCGCTTAAAGGAGAAGGTTGATGCAGGGGTAGACGTTCTTGTGACACAGCTATTCTTCGACAACAGGCTTTACTTTGACTTTATAGAGCACTGCGAGCGGCTGGCTATCAAATGCCCTGTCATTCCGGGCATTATGCCCATCTTTAATGCCCGAATCAAAAACATGACTGCCCGAAGCGGATGCTCTATCCCCGCCAAGCTTGTTGTCATGATCGACAAATATCAGGATAACCCCGATGATCTGCGTAAAGCGGGCGAGGAATACGCGGGCCGGCAGATCCGCGAGCTTCTCGATGGCGGCGCACCCGGTGTGCACCTGTATACCATGAACAAGCTGACCTCAACTATAGAAATTTTAAAGGTGGCTGGTCTAAAAAAGTAAAGACATCTTTTGCAGACTATAAAATCGCCAAAAAACAAGAGCTCCCAGTCTGATGAAGTGACCTAGAACTTTGTGTCACTTCAATCTTGCGGCTGGGAGCTTTTTTCTTGGTCAGTTTACTGAATCAGATTGCTGAACGTTATCTATTAATATTACCGTTCAAAAACAAGGCTTGCTCTTTTAACCGCTGGTGCGAAAATACTCGCAGCAGTGACGCCGCCAAAGAATTGGACCATATTCATGGGAACGCTGAAGATGGCTGCAACGGGGCTGTACATAAAGGACTCAACCACGAAGTAGCCCATGACCATGCACATGCCGGCAGCCGTCATGCCTACAATGGCGCGGACGGTGAACACCTGGTTGCCGTCTCTCTTTGAGAAGAAATAGAAAGCAATGGAGAATATCGCAATGGTTGCGGCCACGCCCACAATAAAGTAAAGCGGCAGAAGATGCAGAACATCTGTTGTGCTCTTGATAGTGGCAGCATCAGCGGTTGGACCGGCAATATCCGTTACAAGCTTGCTTTCGCCTATTCTTTGAATCTGACCCTGTAGGTAAAGCATTGTTCCTGCGGAGAAAGCAACCCACACCAGAAAGGCAGAAACGATTGAAGTCACAGAGGCTCTGCGGGTCTTGCCCGATAATACAAGGCCCATGATGAGCGCCATCAGAGATTTTATCACAAGCGTCGGAATGGCATATTGCGCATACCCGCCCAAAATGTCCGAAAGCATTGAGCCTACACCAGAAGCGAATGCTCCATAAAAAGGTCCGAGTACAATAACTGAAAGATAGATCATACTATCTCCGAGGTGAATGTAGCCCGAGGTGTAGGGCACGGGAATTTTAACGAGAAAGGTCAAAACAAAGACAAGAGCCGTCATAAGGCCTGTCAAAACATATTTCCTTGTGTTACCTGACATGGATTGTCCTCCTTAATTGTCGCTTTGCCTCGTAGTATAGCATGCCAAGAAAATAATTGAAATAGTGATAATTTATAAACTTTGGCCTTTCTCGACAGAAATTCTCGCGGCAAGCCCTGATCTATTAGGCAAATGGTCCATATAATCTGAACTTAAAAGTGATAAGATAAAATAAGGAGGGTTTGCCTAGGTGATCAACGGCTTTAGCTTGGCTCAGAGCCTCTATCTGCTGCTTAGCGCAGGCATGGCTTACTTTGCAAAGGGAATCACAGGGTTTGGAAACACGCTGATTATGGCATCGCTGTTTTCCTTTTTGATTCCGAACCGATTGACTACCCCGGTTGATCTCTTTTTAAGCATTCCCACCAACGCCTGGCTGTTTTACAGGAACCGGAAAAGCCTTTCCATGAAGTTAGCGGCGCCTCTGTGCCTGACTGTGCTTATTGGTGCAATTCCGGGGAGCCTTCAGAGCCAATCTCTGCCTTGCTTTTTTAGTGGATAATCTCTTTTGGCTCGTTATTTACTTGTTTACCGGCGTCATTACCCTTCAGGTGCTCACGCTTTCGCTGTTTATCGCACCGGCTGTCGTTGCAGGCATGTGGCTGGGTGTAAAAGTGGACAGGCGCTTGAATGAAAAAACAGTTCGAATGACTATTATCGTTCTGCTCATCGTAAGCGGATGCGTTTAATTTATAAGGAATATATTTTTCCAGGGCTGAACACGAAATTCCTGGCATGATACCTGACTATTGACCATGGCTTTGAATCTGACAAAGAATCAGGGAAGGAAGATGATACCTTGTGTTAAAGGATTACATCAGGGAATACGTCAAAGAGGAATGCAGCAAATCGGAGGCTTTCCGCGAGCTTTATGAGAATCATATCCTTATCGTGGCAAAGTACGGTGTTCAATTGGCTGACCTTCTTGGGGCTGATGCGGAAGCCGTTGAGCTGGCCGCCTATCTCCATGATTTTTCAGCTGTGCTGGATTTCGAGCATATCAATGATCATGCCATCAAGGGCTCCAAAATGGCCGACACCCTTCTAAGGCAGTTTAACTATAAGGAAGAAAAGATTCAACTGGTTAAGCAGGCTATAGCGCATCATTCAAAGCCCCTTAAACTAAACGAAGGGTCTTTGGAGGCCGTGTGCCTCTCTAATGCCGATGCCATGTCCCAAATAGCAAAACCATACTTCTGGCTTTATTTCAATTTCGCCGTAAAAAAGCGCTCTTATGAGGATGGCATTAAAGAATACCGCCAATGGATGGAAGCCAATTGGCAGGCCATGATTGATGAGGCCAGGCAGATTGTTGAAAAGGATTACGAAGGGGTTAAGCAAATAAAGAAATAACAGCATACAGCCTGTCAATGAGGCTCAACAATAATGGGCGGTGACGTTACCGAAGGGTCGCTCTTGGCAGGGTAAGTCATTTCCATGGCCGATGCGCGGTTGATCAAAGCCGCCATTTCCGCTCTTTTAACAATCCCCAGCGGCACAAAGGCGCCTTGACCTCTTCCGTTGACGATGCCATTGGCTGCAAGCCGCAGGATGGCATCATAGGAATAGGGATTGGACACAGGGTTCACGTCCGAAAAGGGGTTTCCCGTCACAGGGTTGTTCAATACGAGAATTCTATCCAGCACAATCGCCATTTGCTCCCTTGTTAAGGGGGTGTCCGGATAAAACCTATTATCTCCGTCTCCCAGCATAATCTGATATTTGCGCGCAATGCCAATGGCATCCCGGGCCCAGTGATTCACCGTATCGGAAAAGGGATCGGTAGGGGTGTCATTCTGCAAGCCCAGCACGCGTGTCATAATGACTGCGGCTTCGGCTCTCGTCAGGGATTTACGGGGTTCGAAGGTGGCTGCCGAAACACCGATCATCCACCCTTTTTGGGCCACCGTCAGGATATCGTCCTGGGCAAAGTTGCCCAGAATGTCGGTAAAGTATTTGCCTGTCAGCCAGCGGCCGAAGTAATCCCAGGTTTTCAAGCTCTCCTGGCCTAAGGACCAGCTTCCGGCCCCCAGGATATCGTATTTCTGAACAAGATTCAGCTTGTATTTCATGGCCTGGTCATTATCATAGTAAAGAATATAGGTTCCGGCTCCCAATACCTTGCCGCCCCAGAGTGTGGGCTTTTGGTCGTTGGCACCGATGGTCACCTGCACCCTTGCCGTTTGTGTTGAGCTGTCATAGGT